>DATECS010000134.1:0-4522 GCA_035286785.1 Thermoguttaceae bacterium
AAACGGAGCCGGCCGTCGAAAAAATGATCGAACGGGTCGAAGATATTCTTCGCGCCGCGAAGCCCCTGGTTCCCAGGGAACTCGTGGCGGGCGCCGTGTGAGTGAAATAAAATAGTGGAAAACCCGTCGGCCACGTGTTGACGGACGTGGAAAAACATGAGGGTTATCAACACGGCGTCGCGCGGTCCTGAAAACCAACGAACCATCAACGCGCCGTCAACCGTAAAACAACAACCAACCAACGTGTTTCCCACCATGTAACACCGCCTCGTCACGGATTGGAAGTGGATAATCACAAACCAGTTGCATCGACCCCGCTGTGGTGAATCGACCGTTTTCCCATCCGTACTACTGATACTAAATATTTATAAAGAAAACAAAGAGTGTTGTTCTCTCGTGAGCCTCACAGGAAGGACCAGCCATGCAAATTCAATGTGATCGGGAAAAGCTTCTTCGCGCTTTCCAAACCGCCGCAGCGGTGGTGCCGACCCGCAGCCCCAAGCCGATCCTCCAAAACATCAAACTCGAGACCATCAACGACGGCGTCTGCCTGATGGCCACGGACCTGGAAGTCGGCGTCCGCATCGACGTCGGCGGCTTCCACGTCGCCGCCCCCGGCCGGGTCCTCTTGCCGGTCGATCGGGTGGGGTCCATTCTGCGTGAAACGTCCGACGAAACCCTCACCCTCCAGAGCGATGGCCGCCGCGTGATCATCGAAGGGCAGCAAAGCCGATTTCAACTACCGGCCGAGGATCCCGTCGCCTATCCCGACGTCCAGGACTTCGACGCCGTCGCCTACCATGAAGTGCCGGCCCGTGCGTTTCGCGAGCTGGTGCGGCGCACCGTGTTTGCCACCGACAATGAAAGCACCCGTTACGCGCTGGGCGGCGTGTTGGTCGAGTTGGGCGACACGGAGATCACCGGCGTGGGCACGGACGGCCGCCGGCTGGCCAAGCAGGTCGGTCCCGCCACGGCCGTCGGCGGCGTCGGCCGCGGAGAGGAAATGACCATTGTGCCGGCCCGCGCCATGCACCTTCTGGAACGCGCCTTGGCCGACAACGACGAGCAGATTTTCGTGGCGGTCCGCGACAACGCCATCGTCGTGCGGAGCCAGCGCACGACGATCTACGCGCGGCTGATCGAAGGCCGATTCCCCAACTGGAAAGGCGTGTTTCCCCGCAACGACGACGCGGCGCAAATCACCCTGGCGGCCGGATCGGTCCACGGCGCGGTCCGTCAGGCCGCCATCGTCACCAGCGAGGAACGCCGCGGCGTCGATTTCCGCTTCACCGAAGGTAAATTGGAACTGGTCGGCCACGGCGGCGAACTGGGCGAGTCGCGCGTCGAACTGCCCATCGCCTACGACGGACACGAAATCAGCATCCGGCTCGACCCACGCTACGTCGGCGACTTCCTCAAGGTGCTCGACGCCGACCAGAACGTCGTGCTCGAAGTGAAGGACGCCGACACGGCCGCCGTGTTCCGCACCGAGGACGGTTACGCCTACGTGATTATGCCCCTTTCGCAAGGTCAGTGAACCCATGCCGTCCCGCAAGAAAGCATCCACGACGTCCCGCGGCGCGCGGCCCGTCGGCGAAGTCGTCGGCGAGTTGATGGCCCAAACCGGCTTTGCCCGGGTCCAGGCCGGCGCGTCGCTCGAAAGGGCCTGGCGCGACGCGGTGGGTGAGTCGGCCGCCCAATACACCCGCCCCGGCCGCATCCGCCGCGGCGTGCTCGAGGTGGGCGTGGCCAACTCGACGATGGTGCAAGAACTCGTTTTCCAGAAAATCGAACTGCTCGTGAGTCTCCGCCGTTTGTTGCCCGACACCCGAATCAACGACCTCCATTTTTCCGTCGTGCCGATTGAGGAAACCTGACAAGAAACCTTTGTAGGGTGGGCATTGCCCACCAAAACACCATATCGCGTGGTGGACGGTGCCCACCCTACAAGTGCAAAGTGGACCATAACCATGCCAGAAGACAAATCGAATCCCGTGTCCTCCGAGGAAAAACCGCGAGTGCCTGATCCGGCCGCGTCGGGCCCGGCGGGCAATAGCGATCTGCCCGAATATCGCCTGGCCAAAGGCGACGCGGAGTACGGCGCCGAGCAACTGGAACACTTGAGCGATCTGGAGCACGTCCGCGAACGGCCCTCGATGTACATCGCCGACACCACGGCGCGCGGGCTGCACCATCTGGTCTACGAAGTGGTCGACAACTCGATCGACGAGGCGATGGCCGGCTACGCCACGGAGATCTCCGTGCGGATCAACAACGACGGCTCGGTCACGGTCGTCGACAACGGACGCGGCATCCCGGTGGAGACGCATCCCGACCTGGGTAAATCCACCCTCGAAGGCGTGATGACCGTCTTGAAATTCGGCGGCAAGTTCAGCAAGGGCGCCTATCAAACGTCCGGCGGCTTGCACGGCGTCGGAGTGACCGTCGTGAACTTCCTCTCCGAATGGTGCGAGGTCGAAGTCTGCCGCGGCGGCCGCGTTTATCAACAGGAATACGAGCGCGGCGTGCCCACCGGCGACGTCCGCCGCATCGGAAAAACCGACTGGGTAGGCACCAAAACCACCTTCAAGCCCGACCCCGAAATCTTTCCCGACACGCGGTTCAGCTACGCCATTCTCTACAAACGGCTCCAAGAACTCGCGTTTCTCAATCGGGGCGTGCGGATCACGTTCCTCGACGAACGCACCGGCGACGGCGAAACGTTCCAATACGAGCACGGTATTTTGCAATTCGTCGAGTACCTCAACCGCGCGAGCGAACCGGTCCATCCCGACATCGTCTACATCGCCGGCGAGTTCGACGGCGTCGGCATGGAAGTCGCCATGCAATACTCGGCCGAATACACCGAAAACGTCCATTCCTACGTCAACAACATCTGCACCCACGAAGGCGGCACCCACTTGTCGGGCTTCCGCGCGGCGATTACCCGCACTTTGAACGCCTACGGCAAACGCGAAAACCTGTTCAAGAACATCACGCCGTCGGGCGACGATTTCCGCGAGGGGTTGACGGCCGTGCTCGCGCTGCGCGTGCCGGAGCCGCAGTTCGAGGGCCAGACCAAAACCAAACTCGGCAACAGCGAGGTCGAGGGCATCGTCAACTCGGCCGTCGGCGAGCACCTGGCCCGATTCCTCGAGGAAAATCCCAAAACGGCCAAGCTCATCGTCCAAAAAGGCCTTGTGGCAGCCGAAGCCCGCGAGAGCGCCCGCAAGGCCCGCGCACTGGTCCGCGAGCGCAAGGGCGCGTTGACCGGCGGCGGTCTGCCGGGCAAACTCCGCGATTGCAGCAGCCGCGAAGTGGACAAGTGCGAGCTTTATCTCGTCGAGGGCGATTCGGCCGGCGGAAGCGCCGAGGGCGGACGCATCCGAGAATACCAGGCCATCCTCCCGCTACGCGGCAAAATCATCAACGCCTACAAGTCGCGCGACGACCGCGTGCTGGCCAACGAAGAGGTCCGCAGCATGATCTCGGCCATCGGCTCGGGCATCGGCCAGGAAATGGACCTCTCCAAACGCCGCTACGGCAAGGTGATCATCATGACCGACGCCGACGTCGACGGCTCGCACATCCGTACGCTGCTGTTGACGTTTTTCTACCGTCAGATGTACGACCTGGTCAAAGGCGGCCACGTCTACGTGGCCCAGCCGCCGTTGTTCCGCGTACGCCGCAAGAAGGAGACGTATTACGTCCAGACCGAAGAGGAGATGAAAAACCAACTGCTCGACGCGGGCCTGGGCGACGCCGTGTTCGAACCGGGCGACGGTCGAACCATCCAGGGGCCTGAGATGGAACGGCTCTGCCGCACCCTGGCCTCCCTCGAGGAATCGCTCGTGGCGCTGGAGCGGCGCGGGATCAGCCTCAGGGCCCACGCCTCGCGCCAAGACCCCGTGACCGGCCGGCTGCCGGTGTACCACGTTTTCGTCGGCCGCGAGGAAAACTGGTTCCGCACGCGCGACGAACTCGATGCGTTCTTGGCCGAACAGGAAGCCGCCTCCGGCCAGGAGATTGAACTGAGCGATCGACCGCGCGAGGGCGAAACCGAAAACGGCCACGCCGCCGAACGGGTCCACATCGTCGAACTGCACGAAGTCCGCTCGATCAACAGCCAACTGGCGTCGCTCCGCGGGATGGGCTTCGAAATCGACGCCCTCTTCGCCCAGGAACGCACGGGCGTCGAGGACTCGCGCTACCACTTGCGCCGCGGCGAAACGACCACCGGCCTGGAGGATCTGCGGGGCCTCTTGGCCGCCGTGCGCGCCGCGGGCGAAAAGGGCCTCCAAGTCACCCGGTTCAAAGGCCTCGGCGAAATGAACGCCGAGGAACTCCGCGACACGACGCTCGATCCGCAGAACCGCACGCTCGTCAAAGTAACCATGGAAGACACCGGCGCGGCCGACGACCTGTTCCGTGTGCTGATGGGCGACAAAGTGGAGCCCCGCCGCGAGTTCATCGAGAAACACGCCCTGGAAGTCAAACGCCTGGACGTGTAACAAATCCGAGC
>DATECS010000135.1:0-12365 GCA_035286785.1 Thermoguttaceae bacterium
TTCGCACAAATTGGACCTGTCCCCTTTTCCCGCCCGATAGAACTTCTCGAACAGCCGGTGCGGATCGCCGGGCGGCAGTCCGGGACCACGATCGGCAACCTCGACAACAATCGAATCCTCCTCACGGCGAGCGGAAATGTCGATCGGCGTGCCGGCGGGAGTGTGCCGGGCCGCGTTTTCCAGCAGATTGACGAGCACCTGCTGAATGAGCAAATCGTCGAACGGGGCAAACGGCAAGTCGGGTGCGATGTCGGTCGTAACCGCGCGGTCCTTCAATTGCCGGGAGAGTCTGGCCAGCGAGGCTCCTATTACCTCCTCGACCGGTTGCCATTGTTTTCGTATTTCCAGTGCCCCCGCCTCCAGGCGAGTCATGTCCAGCAGATTTGCCACGAGCCGGTTCAGCCGTTCCGATTCGCTCAGGATCGACGCGGCCAGTTCCCGCCGCACCTCGGGAGCGAGCGACTGGTCGTTTTCCAACAGCGTGCTGCCGGCCCCGGTAATGACCGAAAGCGGCGTTCGCAAGTCGTGCGACACGGCGCTGAGCAGAGAACTGCGCAATCGCTCGGTCTCGATGTCCAGCCGAATCTGATCGGCTTCTGCTTCGAGATCGGCCCGTTCCAACGCCAGGGCCGTCAAACCGGCGAACGCCTCCAAGAGATGAAGCTGCTCGATGTCCACGGTGTGCGCCGGGTCCGAGGGAATCACGCCGAGCACACCGACGGTCCCGCGCGAGGTGGGGAGCGGCAGATAGACGCCTTCCGAACCGGGAAGCGTGGCGGTTCCCCGGCCCGCCGTTTGCCCATGCTCAAACACCCACTTGGCGACCGCCTCCTCGTGAGCGCTCAAGGCGAAACCGGCGGCGTCGGAGAAAAAGGGGATAAGTCCAATTTGTGCGAAGCACCCTCCGGGCCGTTCCGGCAAATTGGACTTATCCCCTTTTTCTCCCGGCAAGAGCACCACCGCGCGAACCTCGGCGGCCGCCGTGACGTGCCGCGCCGCGATCTGGGCTATTTGTTCGCGGCTTTGCGTCGCCGCCAACTCGCGGCTTACCGCGTAAAGCGCGGCCGTGCGCCGCTCCCGACGCCGGGCGGACCGGACCTGAAATTGCACCCGGGCCGCGAGCGTGCTAATCACAAGGCCGGTCAAAAGCATCACCGCGAAGGTGAGCAAGTATTGCGTGTCGCCCACGGCAAACGTCCAGCGAGGAGGCACGAAGACAAAATCGAATACGGCAACGCTGGAGAGGGCGGCAAGGATCGAGGGACCGGGACCAAGTCGGATCGAAACCGCTACCACGCCCAGCAAGTAGATCATCACCAGGTTCGACGGCTCAAGGTGCCGCGCGAGAATCGCATTCAGTCCGGTACAGCCCAACACCACGGCCAGGGCCCACAGATAATCTACCCGAGAACTGGGCGACGAGCGAGGCGGCGCGGCAGGGGTGGCCGTGGGGTGGGGATCGCCGCTGATGACGTAGACATCAATGTCGCCGCACTTCCGCGTCAGTTCGTACACCAGCGAGCCGCGCAGCAGTTCCTTCCACCGTGGTTGTTTGGGTTTGCCGACGACGATCCTCGTGACGTTTCGGCTTCGGGCGTACTGGATCAGCTCCTCGGCGACGCTCTGTCCGCTGAGCGTGGTCGTTTCGCCGCCAAGCTGTTCGGCCAGCCGAAGGGTTTGCGTGAGTTGTTTTCTGTCCGCTTCGGAAAGATCGGCGTCATGGGGCGTCTCGATGTGAACGGCGACCCAGGGCGCTTTCAGGCTTGCCGCCATGCGACGAGTCGCGCGAACCAATCGGCCGGCGAAGGGGCTGGGACCGACGCACACCAAAAGTCGGTCGCGGGCCGGCCACGTCCCGCTCACCTCATGCTCGTCGCGGTACACGTCCATCTGCTCGCCGACCCGTTCGGCCGTTCGCCGCAAGGCCAGTTCTCGCAGGGCGATCAGGTTGCCCTTCGTGAAGTAATGGGCCATGGCCCGTTCGGCCTCGCGGGGGACATAGACCTTGCCCTCCCGCAGTCGCTCCAAGAGATCGTCGGGCGGCAAGTCCACGAGTTCTACCTCGTCGGCCTGCTCGAAGATCGCGTCGGGCACCGTTTCGCGGACCACGACGCCGGTGATCTGCGCGATCACGTCGTTGAGGCTTTCGAGATGCTGGACGTTGAGCGTCGTGTAAACGTCGATGCCCGCTTCGAGGAGTTGCATCACGTCCTGCCATCGCTTCGTGTGCGCCACGCCGGGAGCGTTGGTGTGGGCCAGTTCGTCAACGACCAACAGTTGCGGATGCAATGCGAGCGCCGCGTCCAGATTGAACTCAAAAAGCGTCGTCCCGCGATAAGGAATTTCGAGCCGAGAAAGCATGTCCAGGCCGAGCACCAGGGCCTGGGTCTCCGGCCGGCAGTGCGGCTCGATATAGCCGACCACCACGTCCATGCCTTCCTTGCCGGCCTTGCGAGCGGCCTCGAGCATGGAATAGGTCTTGCCCACGCCGGGCGCGGCCCCGAAGAAAATTTTAAGCTTTCCCCGAGCTTGCTTCGCCTCTTCAGCTTGCACGCGGGCCAGCAGAGCGTCGGGATTGGGGCGTTGGGTGGTCATTGGTTTCGTTGATCTACTGCTTTGGCTTGCCGAGGCGTCTTTTCTCTAGCCCAGGCGTTTACGCCTGCGGTGACGGATCGAAAATATCATGTCCTTTTTTTCCTTCAGCCCCCTTCAGGGGGCGCGGAGGACTGATTCTTCACCAATTTTCGCCAACAAACCAATCATCGCCCCCTGAAGGGAGCTAAAAAGAAAATCATCTATGACGGCCTCTCGATCCGCAGGCGTAAACGCCTGGGCTAGAGAAAAGGGACAAAATGGAAACCTTTTCGAGGCCATCCATGGCTAATAGGTTGAGAGCATTTTTAGCGCTACTCATCATCCAGTTCGATATTCAATTCTACCACGTTCACCCGAGGTTCGCCCAGCAGGCCGAAGGTGCGGCCTTCCGTATGGCGGGCGACCAGTTGCCGCACGACGGCCGTCTCCATTCCTCGAGCTTTTGCCACCCGGGCGATCTGGTATTCGGCAGCCGCCAGACTGATGTGTGGGTCGAGGCCGCTGGCGGAGGATGTCACGAGATCCACGGGAATCGGCGCGTCATTGCCCGGGTCGGCCTTTCGTAGTGCGGCGATCCGCTCTTCGACGGCGGTTGTCAGATCGGGATTCATCGGCCCAAGATTCGAGCCGGCCGACGACGCGGCATTGTAGCCAATCGGCGACGTGGCCGACGGGCGGCTCCAGAAATATTTTGGATCGGTGAACGACTGGCCGATGAGCGACGAGCCGACCGGACGGCCGTCGCGATAGATCAGACTGCCGTTGGCCTGCTTGGGAAAGATCGCCTGCGCAATGCCGGTGATGGCCAAGGGATAGAGGATGCCCGTCAGGACGCTCAAGGCGATCAGGAGCATCGCAGCTTGTCGGATTTGTTTCAACATGTGTCTCTCAACCACTCAGGAGGACAGACATTCTTGTCTGTCTGGAAATGTCAGATTGACCTTCGTGTTCCACTCATTACAAGACAGGCAGGAATGCCTGTCCTCCTAAACCAGATTCAGTGCCGCCAGGAGTACGTCGATCATCTTGATGCCGATAAACGGCACGATCAGGCCGCCAAGGCCGAACACCAAAAGATTCCGCCGCAACAAGGCCGCCGCGCCGATGGGACGATACCGCACACCCTTAAGAGCCAACGGGATTAAGACCACGATAATCAAAGCGTTGAAGATGACTGCCGACAAGATCGCGCTGGTCGGCGTTTTCAGGCCCATGACGTTCAACCGTCCAAGCACCGGATAGGTGCCCACGAATGCCGCCGGAATGATGGCGAAGTATTTTGATACGTCGTTCGCCAGGCTGAACGTGGTAAGCGCCCCTCGGGTCATCAGAAGCTGCTTGCCGATCTCGACGATCTCGATGAGTTTCGTGGGGTTCGAGTCGAGATCGACCATGTTGCCCGCCTCTTTGGCGGCCTGCGTGCCCGTGTTCATCGCCACGGCCACGTCGGCCTGGGCCAAGGCGGGCGAGTCGTTCGTGCCGTCGCCGGTCATCGCCACCAAATGGCCGGCGGCCTGGTAGTTGCGAATCAGGTTCAGCTTGGTCTCGGGCGTGGCCTCGGCCAGAAAATCATCGACGCCCGCCTCGGCGGCGATCGCGGCTGCCGTCAACGGATTGTCGCCGGTGATCATCACGGTCTTGATGCCCATCTGCCGCATTTGCGTGAACCGCTCGCGCATTCCGCCCTTGACGATGTCCTTGAGATGAATGACCCCCAGGGCCTTGCCTCCTTCGGCCACGACCAGGGGCGTACCGCCCTGATGGGCAATCTGCTCGACATAACCGGCCACCTCGGCGGGAAAGTGACCTTGATGTTCTCGCACATAGTTTTCGATGGCGTCGGCGGCCCCTTTGCGAATTTGCCGGCCGTCGAGATTGACGCCGCTGATCCGGGTTTGGGCACTGAATGGAATAAACGTCGCATGGAGTTCATGCACATTGCGGCCGCGCAGCCCATGCTTGCTCTTTGCCAGAACCACGATGCTACGGCCCTCCGGCGTCTCGTCGGCGAGCGAAGCCAGTTGGGCGGCGTCGGCCAACACGGACGCCGCCACGCCCGCGGCCGGCAGAAACTCGACGGCCTGGCGATTTCCAAGCGTGATGGTGCCCGTCTTGTCCAACAACAGCACGTCCACGTCGCCGGCCGCTTCGACCGCCCGGCCCGACATGGCGATTACGTTGGTCTGGATCATCCGGTCCATCCCGGCAATGCCGATAGCCGAGAGCAGCCCGCCGATCGTCGTCGGAATGAGACACACCAGCAGGGCCACGAGCACGGTGACGGTGATGGGCGACCCGCGCCCGGCCGCCTCGACGCTGAACAGGGAGAACGGCAGCAGCGTTACGCAGACCAACAGAAAGATGAGCGTCATGCCGGCCAACAGGATGTCCAAGGCGATCTCGTTGGGTGTTTTTTGACGTTTGGCCCCTTCGACCATGGCGATCATGCGGTCCAAAAACGTTTCGCCGGGGTCGGCGGTGACTCGCACGACGAGCCAATCGGACAGGACTCGTGTGCCGCCGGTCACGCTGCTGCGGTCGCCGCCGCTTTCGCGGATCACGGGGGCACTCTCGCCCGTGATGGCGCTTTCGTCCACCGAGGCGACGCCTTCGATGATTTCGCCGTCGGCCGGGATGTAGTCGCCCGCCGCGATAAAAACGACATCGCCCCGACGCAGGTCGGAGCCGGGAACCACGGTGAGGTCGCCGGGGTCGATTGTCGTCCCCTCTCCCACGGGGAGAGGGGAGTGGGACTTGAACTTCTTGGCGGGCACCTGATGCCGGGCATGTCGCAGTGCATCGGCCTGCGCCTTGCCGCGGCCCTCGGCCATCGCTTCCGCGAAATTGGCGAACAGTAGGGTGAACCACAGCCATGCCGAGATGGCGAAGATGAACCATGCCGGCTCCTCTCCACCAGCGTGCAACGTCAGCACAAACAACCCCGTCGTGAGGATGCTCCCGACGTAAACGGTGAACATCACCGGATTGCGGACCTGACGCCGTGGATCGAGCTTTACAAAGGAATCAACCACGGCGTGGCGGACAATCGCGGGATCAAACAGAGAATGGGTTTTTGCCTGGGCCGCCATCGTTCATTCACCTTCTTCGTAGGTCAGGCTGTGCCTGACGCCGATCAACAACCTCAATCTCTCTGGTTGTCAGGCACAGCCTGACCTACAAGCATCATCCACTTATCATCAAGTGTTCCACGATCGGCCCCAGCGCCAACGCCGGAACAAACGTTAAAGCGCCGACCAGAATGACCACCCCAACCAGGAGAACCACAAACAGCGGCGTATGCGTCGGCAGGGTGCCGACGCTCGTGGGCGTCGCCTTCTTTCGGGCCAACGAGCCGGCGATGGCCAGCACGGGAATCGCCAGCCAGTATCGGGCGACGAGCATCGCCAGAGCGAGTGCGATGTTGTAGAACGGCGTGTTGCCGGCGAGCCCCGCGAAAGCGCTTCCGTTGTTATTGCCCGCCGAGGAGAAGGCATAGAGCACTTCGCTGAATCCGTGCGGTCCGGGGTTCAGAATGCTTGACCGTCCACAGTCGGTCGCCACGGCCACGGCCACGGCCGTGCCCGTCAGCACGACCATCGGCGGGATCAGAATGATCAAGGCCGCCATTTTCATCTCGAAGGCTTCGATCTTTTTACCGAGATACTCGGGCGTGCGTCCGACCATCAGCCCGGCGACGAACACGGCGATGACGGCGAACACGAGCATCCCGTACAGCCCGCTGCCGACTCCGCCAAAGACCACCTCGCCGAGTTGCATGAGCCACATCGGAACCAGTCCGCCCAGCGGCGTAAAGGAATCGTGCATGGCGTTGACGCTGCCGTTGCTGGCCGCCGTGGTGGCCGCCGCCCAAATGGCCGACTGGGCAATGCCGAAGCGAGCTTCCTTCCCTTCCATGTTGCCGCCCGATTGTTGGTCGCCGGCGACCTGATCCACGCCGAGCCCAGCCAGCTTGGGATTGCCCGCCTGCTCGGCCCAGCACCCCAGGAATAGTAGTGGCACGAAGATCGCCAACATGGCCGCCAGCACGGCCCAGCCTTGTCGCCGGTCGCCAACCATCTGCCCGAACGTGTAGCAAAGAGCAGCGGCAATGAGCAGGATCAACAGCATCTCGACGAAGCCGGTCAGGGGCGTTGGGTTTTCCAGTGGATGCGCCGAGTTGGCGTTGAAGAATCCTCCGCCGTTGGTGCCCAACTGCTTGATGCTTACCTGCGAAGCGGCCGGCCCGACGGCAATCTGTTGCTCCGTGACGGTCTTTCCCTCGGCGTCGGTCGTCGGCTGGATCAACGCGACCGTCTGATACGGCCGCGGCGACTGCACCACGCCTTGCGACACGAGCGCCAGGGCGAGAGCGACGGAGAGAGGAAGAAGGATATACAACACGCTTCGCGTCAGATCAAACCAGAAGTTGCCGATCGTCCGCGACGAACGCCGGACGAATCCGCGAATCAAGGCGACCAATACGGCCATGCCCGTGGCGGCCGACACGAAGTTTTGCACCGTCAGTCCGAGCATCTGCGTCAGGTAGCTCAGCGTCGTCTCGCCGCCGTAGTTCTGCCAATTCGTGTTCGTGGCGAAGCTGACGGCCGTGTTCATGGCCAGCTCCGGCGGCACGGCGGCCATGCCCTGTGGATTCAACGGCAAAAAATGCTGCATCCGTTGAAGGGCGTAAACGACCGCAATCCCCAGCAGATTGAACACGAGCATCGCCCTGGCGTAAGTCGTCCACGCCATTTCCTCCTTCGGATCGATGCCGCACGCTCGGTAGAGCAGCCGCTCCAGCCATTCCACGGCCCACCCCAGGCCGCACGGCTTCCCCTCGTACACCCGAGCCATGTACCAGCCGAGCGGTTTGACCACCAGGATCAAGACGGCCAGGAACAATCCGATTTGCAGCAAGGCGTGAGCGGTCATGCGAACCACTCCGGTTTGAGCAGTGCCAGCATGAGGTAGACAAATAGCAGCGCCGAAACGACGCCCCCAACCAGGTAAACAGTCGCTCCCATGTTTCACCTTCTCCAGGCGTTCCAACAGCCAGACCGTCCCCAAGGACAGTCCAAAAGTTTCCAACGGGGAAGTATACCCATAAGCCGCATCAAGATGCCGCTAATACCGGCCGGGACGGCATCAAGAAAAAGTCAAGACGGAATCAACCTTCACGGACGCCTTTGAGAGGCTCTCCGGTTCCCGTTCACCGAAATTCGGTGGCTTGTACGCGGGCGATTGGCCGATATAATTCCTCACGTGTTTTTCGTTAGGCATTTCGCGTCCCAGGCAGCCGTTCGCTGCCCGGGGCCCCCCGCAAGGGCCTGTCCCGGGACTGAAAAAAATTTTCTCGGAAAGTCCTTTTGCCCTTTGACAGCCCTTCCGGGCACCTGTATATTAAGAGGCTCGTCAGCGCAAACCGCTGACAAGTGTGTGGTTCGACGCGGCACGTATTCCGAAAAAGAGCCCCTTCACGGAATCCGAGCCCTGTCGAACGGACAGCAGGAAGGCTTCCCCCGCAAGGGTGGAGCGGCCCTGGCGATCTTTGACAATTCGGTTGTGATTTAAGTGGCATCTTAAAGGTGTAAACGACACCGGAGGATGCTGGCGCGTATTCCTCACGCTCCGCGTGAGGTTCTCGTTTCAGCCCACTCCGGAAGAGTTTCACCTGAGAGCCTTTAGACGCGGCGGCCGACCTTCGGGCCGGTTGCCGCACATGAGCAATCGTTACTTGGATCGGGACCGTCTGACGGAGAAGTGCCGGCAGATTGTCCGATGCGGTGGCGTGAGCCCCGTGAGGAAAATGCTTTCGAGTGTTGGATTCATGTGGCCAAGCTACTAAGGGCGCATGGGGGATGTCTTGGCGTCAGGAGGCTTTGAAGGGCGTGGAAGACTGCGATAAGCCCGGGGGAGTTGTCAAACGAGCGTTGATCCCGGGATTCCTGAACTGACGTGAGCTGAATTCATAGGCTCACGTAGCGAACGCGGCGAACTGAAACATCTCAGTAACCGCTGGAAAAGAAAGAAAAATCGATTTCCCGAGTAGCGGCGAGCGAAAAGGAAATAGCCCAAACCGCGGGGGTTTTCCCCTGCGGGGTTGTAGGGCCTCTCACATGGGAGTAAGAAAACGAGCGACTAGCAGAACCATCTGGAAAGGTGGGCCATAGCGGG
Organism: Thermoguttaceae bacterium; assembly: GCA_035286785.1. Taxonomy (GTDB): domain Bacteria; phylum Planctomycetota; class Planctomycetia; order Pirellulales; family Thermoguttaceae; genus UBA11386. The sequence goes on from DATECS010000135.1 coordinate 8,770, forward strand.
TGACAGTCCCGTACGCGACAGTTGTTCGTCTCCCGAGGGGTACCTGAGTAGGTCGGGTCACGTGGAACCCCGACTGAATCTACGGGGACCATCCCGTAAGGCTAAATACTCCCTGACGACCGATAGTGAACTCAGTAGGGCGACCGAAAGATGGGAAGAACCCCTGCTAGGGGAGGATACTGAACCTGAAACCATGCGCCTACAAGCGGTCGGAGCACTATAGCTTTTGCTACGTGTGACGGCGTGCCTTTTGCATAATGATCCGGCGAGTTACGGTCGGCGGCTCGGTTAAGGCCTTACGGGCCGAAGCCATAGGGAAACCGAGTCTGAATAGGGCGAATATGTCGACGGCCGTAGACGCGAAACTGCGTGATCTACCCATGAGCAGGTTGAAGCGCGGGTTATACCGCGTGGAGGACCGAACCCACTTGGGTTGAAAACCGAGGGGATGACTTGTGGGGAGGAGTGAAAGTCTAATCAAACGCAGAGATAGCTCGTTCTCTCCGAAATAGTTTTTGGACTAGCCTTGAGTCACTACGTACCGGGGGTAGAGATACTGAATTGGTTTGGGGGTCCTCCAAGACTACCCTGCCGAACCAAACTCCGAATACCGGTGCGACTATCTCAGGAGTCAGTCCGCGAGGGATAAGCTTCGCGGTCGAGAGGGAAACAACCCAGACCATCCGCTAAGGTCCCGAAGTAGGGCTTAGTCACTAAGGAAGTTGGGGTGCAGAGACAGCCAGGATGTTGGCTTAGAAGCAGCCACCATTTAAAAAGTGCGTAACAGCTTACTGGCCGAGCAACCCAGCGCCGATAATGAACGGGAGTAAGCCTTACACCGAAGCGGTGGATTGCACGCAAGTGCAATGGTAGGAGAGCGCTGTAGAGGAGATACAAGCCGTACCGAAAGGAGCGGTGTCGGCCTCTACAGGTGATTATGCCGGAATGAGTAACGATAAAGCAGGTGAGAATCCTGCTCGCCGAAAGCCTAAGGTTTCCTGGGGAAGGTAATTCCGCCCAGGGTTAGCCGGTGCCTTAGTCGAGGCCGAAAGGCGTAGACGATGGACAGCAGGTCAACATTCCTGCGCTACCGGAGTGGACCGATGGAGGGACGGCGCTTGAATGGTGAGCGGTACGAATAGAAACGTCCGTGGACCATCATGAGGTGAGGGATTGGTAAATCCGCCCTCGCAAGCCAAGTGATGGGACCGATCGCATTTATGTTCGAGTAGTCATCTGAAGAGCGTCCAAGAAAAGCTTCTAAGGGTTGAAGCTCCGGTAACCGTACTAAAACTGACACAGGTAGGCGAGACGAGAAGTCTAAGGCGCTCGGGAGAACACTGGTTAAGGAACTCTGCAAAATGGCCCCGTAAGTTCGCGATAAGGGGTGCCGTCGGCGGTTCACGCTGCTGGCGGCCACAGTAAATCGGCTTCTACGACTGTTTATCAAAAACACAGGACCCTGCTAACTCGCAAGAGGATGTATAGGGTCTGACGCCTGCCCGGTGCCGGTAGGTTAAGGAAGAGGGTTATTCGCCGCAAGGCGGAGAAGCTCGCGACCGAAGCCCCGGTAAACGGCGGCCGTAACTATGAACCCATTCGTAGTTGTAAAATTCGGCTATTTGCTGGAACACCTGAGTATCCGATCGGTACTCGCCTGATCCCTGTCGCCCGCGTTCCAAAAACGCCCGCGATAAACAGGCAGTGACAATCCGCTCGGTGCAGGCAATCAGCAGGAAAGGCCGTCGATCCATGTTCCATGCCGACCAGGTATCTGATGCCATTGGATACTACTTTGCCGGTTTCGTTGACGGAGAAGGCAGTTTTCATCTGACCTTTCGCCGTAGACGAGACTACAAAATGCCCTGGAAAGTGTCCTTGTGTCTTAACGTGTCCCAAAAGGACGAAGTCGTTCTGGCACTCCTCAAACGACACCTCCAGTGCGGTACGATTCGCTTCAAGGGTGACGGCGTTTGGATGTTCGAGGTCAATAATCTCAACGCCATCCGCGAAAATGTCATCCCCTTCTTCCGGCGATTCGGATTCCTTTCCGCAAAAAAGAAACGCGATTTCGCAATCTTCCAACGGATGGCCGAATTGATGGCCGAAGGATCCCATCTCCACCGAGAGGGAATCACGCGACTTCTTCAGTTGCGAGAGAAAATGAACGACGGCGGCAAACGCAAGTATTCCAATGAGCAGATCCTGGACGTATTTGAATCGACGGAATCCCCAGAGACTACACGCCGAACTCCGAATCGCTCGGAGATGATATAGTCCGATCTGCATGGCGACATGCAGAGCCGAGCAGAAATGGCTCGGCCCATCCGAAAACCTCGGATGAGCAACAAATTGGACGGTCCTAAGGTAGCGAAGTTCCTTGTCGGGTAAGTTCCGACCTGCATGAATGGCGTAACGATAGAAGCACTGTCTCAACCAGTGACCCGGTGAAATTGTAGTCGTGGTGAAGATGCCACGTACCCGCACCAAGACGGAAAGACCCCGTGAACCTTTACTGTAGGCTGATATTGGGCTGTGGTATATCTTGTGTAGGATAGGTGGGAGGCGTTGAAACCGGGACGCTAGTTTCGGTCGAGCCACCGTTGAAATACCACCCTGGCTATGCTTTAGTTCTAACGCTGATTCCCGTGAATCCGGGCAGCGGACAGTTTCAGTTGGGCAGTTTGACTGGGGCGGTCTCCTCCCAAAGTGTAACGGAGGAGTCCAATGGTACCCTCAGCCTGGTTGGCAATCAGGCTTCGAGCGTAAAGGTAGAAGGGTGCTTGACTGCGAGACCCATAAGTCGAGCAGATACGAAAGTAGGGCTTAGTGATCCGGTGATCCCGTATGGAAGGGTCATCGCTCATCAGACAAAAGGTACTCCGGGGATAACAGGCTTATCGCTCCCGAGCGTCCATAGCGGCGAAGCGGTTTGGCACCTCGATGTCGGCTCATCACATCCTGGGGGTGAAGAAGCTCCCAAGGGTTTGGCTGTTCGCCAATGAAAGCGGTACGTGAGCTGGGTTCAGACCGTCGTGAGACAGGTCGGTCCCTATCTGGTGTGGGCGCACGAAACTTGAGGAGATTCTTCTTTAGTACGAGAGGATTTGGAAGGACGTCCCTCTGGTGTTCCAGTTGTCGCGCTAGCGGCACGGCTGGGTAGCTATGGACGGAAAGGATAAACGCTGAAAGCATATAAGCGTGAAGCCCGCTCCAAGATGAGGTTTCGTAGGGCCATTGGCCCGAAAGTCCCCTGGAAGACTACCAGGTTGATAGGCCGGATGTGTAAGTGGGGTTAACCCATTCAGCTAACCGGTACTAACGGACGAACGCTTGGCCACATATATCCAACGCTCTTGTGATATGTGGGCTAAGAGCCGAATAAAAATGCCGGCTCTGCCACTTAAGCAACAACCAACAAGCCGCCGCGGTCCTCACTGTCGGGCCGCGGCGGCCCTTTCCGGTGACTTTATCTGAAAGGCCACACCCGTTCCCATTCCGAACACGGTAGTTAAGCTTTCAGAGCCGATGGTAGTGCCAAAAGCGCGAGAGTAGGTATCGCCGGATTTTTCACTCGAACCCCGGCCGCGTCGCCC
>DATECS010000136.1:0-7283 GCA_035286785.1 Thermoguttaceae bacterium
CGACGACTGCCCCTGGGCCCGCATCCGCAATGCGTTCAACTCGATATACGCCCGCGACCGAACGACCGGCAGCAGATCGGGCCGCACGTCTTCAAACTCCTCGGGCAACTCCCGAGCCCCCGCGAACCAGTTGCGCACGAACCGCCGAACGATCTGTTCCCGCGCGTCGGCCGAGGCCTCGCAAAATTCCCGATAGCCGTTTTCCAAGAACACCTGTGTGCCGTCGTCGCCGTCCGTGTGCAGACGAAATTGCCCATCGTCATACAACACGTCGGCCGTCTCCCCGGCCTGCCGAATTCCCTCGACAATCCGCTGGGCGAATTCGTCCTTGCCCGGAAGGCTCGGATTCTTGTTCGACGGTTCCATGAGGCGTCCTTTGTCAAAACCGAGCCACGCTCCGTGAGGGAATGGTCCATGCGTAACCGTTTACCGCATGCCGAACAGGCATTCCCGAATCTTTCGAAACCGGCTCTCAAAATTCTCCGTCAACTCGCGTAATTCCTTCTCCATCGCCTCGCGTCCCGCCGGATCGCGGCACTCCTTGATTCGCCCGAGCAGACTCGCTCTTGCCGATTCGTACTCCTGGCGAAGGGCCTTTTCGTAAGGGTTGGCCCCTCCCGCGAGGAATCCAGACATGCGATTGTCTCTGTTGTCTCTGTGCTTTTCTGGAGGGGTCGCCAAATTCAGATAGGGGAAAGTGGTGAAAGGGTATCGGGATGCTACCGCTTTCCGCCTTCCCGTTGGACATTCTAACGCCTAGGAACGAAATTTTCGTCGGGACCTGCTGGAGTAAGGGGTTATTTAGGCTCAATTTATTGGGGGGTATTGAGGTTAAAGTTGGTCCAAGACTTTGGCCAATATGCCTATTGATGCTATTAGGCATTGTATACTCGCCCTGCATGCATTCGCGTGGTATGCGTGTACGATAACCACCCCATAAGAACTATTCGCCGTCGTTCGCCAGTACAACCCCTGGTGGGACAAAGGCTTGGTCCGAGACGTTTCACCGTGGAAGAGGACCGCTTTCGCCGAGTTGAAAACTTGGTTGAGCGATCCGCCGGCGCCCCTCGCCGTGCTGTGGAAGTCACTGATGCAGGGGCGGCTTACTGTCATCCGAACGGGAAGCCATGGTTCCCCGGTATTGCGCCGGGGTCATGCCGACCAACCGTTCGAAGACCGCCCGGAAACGTTGGTGGTTCTCGAAGCCGCACTTTTCGGCGATTTCATAGAGCCGCGGCTTGGGCCCGCTCGTCCGCGACAAGAGCTGCTTGGCCAGCCGCACGCGGGCCTCGTCGATGTACTGCTTGATCGAACAGCCCAGCGCTTCGGGAAATCGCTGTTCGAGCCAGCGGCGCGAGACGGCCACGGTGGCCAAGACGTCCTCGATGGAAAGCGGAGCGGTGGGGTGGTTTTCGATGCGCCGCCGGATGAACTGGGCCGCCGCGCGGACTTCCGGATTGTCGATCACGATGGTGTTCGTCGAGTCGCGGGGGACCACGGCGCCGGGTTGTACAAAGATGGTTTCGGTCGCGGGACGCTCGCCCTGAAACTGGCGATACATTTCCTGGGCCGCTCGGTAGCCGACCTCCCAGCCGTTGTTCGCCACGCTCGAAAGCGATGGCTGGCAGAGTTCGCAAACGATGGTGTCGTCATTCGCGCCCACAATGGCGACGTCGTCGGGCACGCGAAGCCCGGCCAGATGGCATAGCTCGGTGACGATCCTCGCGCGATGATCGTGGACGACGAACAGGCCCAAGGGAAGCGGCAACTTGCGGAGCCGCGATTCCACTTCGTCCATCCATTTGCGCAAGTCGTCGGTTCGATGGCGAGAGAGGGGCGCGTCCTCGAACAGGTGACAGCTTTTTCCGGCCGCGAGGACGGTTTCCTCGAACCCTTGGGCGCGAAGCTTGGAATACCAGGCTCCGCGACGGCCGAAGAAGGCGAGATTCTTGAAGCCGCGGTCCAACAGGTGCTCGGCGGCCAGCCGGCCCATCGCGCGGCTGTCAGCCAACACGGTCGGCAGTCCGGTCCGTTCGACTTCGGAAGAGAAGTTGACGACGGGAATGCCCATGCGGCGGGCCACTTCGGTGTCCTTGGGCGTGGACCAGAATATGAACGCCCCGTCGACGCGACAATGTTCGAGCGAAGCCAGCGAGATGCTGTGCAACTCGGGATCGAAGAAGAACCGCCAGTTCGCGTGACTCTTCGCGAAATCGACGATTCCGCGAAACATCCGCTCGCGATGTGGGATCGACAGCGGCCCGACAAAGGCGATGGCTTTTTGTTCTTTCATTGTGAAAACCGCGACGGCCGGAGAATATCGCCCGACACTAGCTGGATTGGTTCTCCCATTACTAGTCTACCCCAAAATGTGTTTCGTGCAATCTACAGCGTGCGCTAAACCATAAAAAAGTATGCGCTAAAAAACTATTGAACGCAGGCGATGCGATGCACAGAATGAGTGGCGTGGGGGTTTGCCCAAGCGCGAGTCCAAGAAAATGCATCGCGGTTGTCGCGTGGCGAGACCACCTTATCCATTACGACTCCGCACACGTTGTCCATGCCTGCTCTGAATCCCTCAGAGAAGGTTCCTATTGGAGTCTGTCGTATCCGGGCGAGAAGAAGAGGTTAGGTAATTACCACATTGTGCCACTTGGGAGACCAGAGTCATGAACAAATGTTTTTACCGTAACGTCCTTATGGGAGTCGTTGTGGCGGCCTTGACCGTCATGACGGTTCCAGCCTGGAGCGAAACCATCGCCGAATTCGCCGATGGATTGACAAATACAGCCGTCGATGGCTATGTGGGAATGGCCGGCGGCGGTTGGGCCGGGCCCTGGGTGGAGGGGAAAAGTACCACCGGCGCCCCCACGGCTACTGTTACCGTCCCGACGATCAACCCACTTAACGACCAAGTAAATGACAATTACCTGAACGTGCAAGTAACGGGCTCAACGACCGGGACGAAATTCTTCTCGACGATGCGCGATTACAAAGGCACTCCCGGCGTCGATGTTACGAACCCGTACACCATCGATTTCAAGTACCGCGTGAATGAGACTCTCACGGGCTCGTCGACGTTCACTAGCATCGACGATCGGTATCAAATTTTCGACACCACGGGGGCAACCTCGGTGGGAGCGACCGCCTCCTGGTACATTGGCTGCTACGGCGGCGCCGGCAGCTACGTCGACGCCGACATGGTTGGCAAATGGCTTCTCTACGACGGCGGCGGTCACGATGTTCCCTCTGTAACGACGATGTTGCTCGCAAGGCAGGTCAATACGGGTATTACGGTCACTGCGGGAACGATCTACGACATGCATGTCGCAGTCGATCCTACCGACTACACCTATGACGTGACCATCAGCAGCGGTGGAACGGAGTTGTACAATTCCTTGACCGCTAATGGTGGTGCTTATGCAGGCGGTCTGGGCTGGCGCACCAGTGCCTCCACCTCGCCGGGCATTCTCGGTTTTCTCGGGAATACTACCGCGACGGACGACACGCGAAAATTCTCGGTCGACAGCATCCGGATTGTCCCCGAACCATCGACCCTATGGATGGTGATTTTGGGAGGCATGGTCCTGGCCGGGGTTCGCAGGCGACGCGGTTGATCCGAGTCATGCAATAAAACACAATCGACCAGGCCGCGCCCGCGGGTGTGCCGGGTCGAAAATGAATAGTCACGAGGCACGCGCATTTGAGGTGAAAGGTGGGAGCCCGTCGACTCGATCAATGAGCCGACGGGACGCTCCCCTCCATTCTGGCAGGGGGTGTCGGCGGACGTAATCAAAACTCATTGATGGGAGTTGCGCTAATGAAATGGTCTTCTTTTCTATGTTTGTTTGCGGCCGCAATCGCATTGACCTTCGCCGTCGGACAGGCGGGGGCCACCGAGATTGAAGCGGTCGCCAATTTCGACGGCGGCGGCACCGACGCCGTGCCGGTGACCGACGTGGTCGACGCCTATACCGGCATGGCCGGCGACGGTTGGGCCGAAGGATGGTACAAGTACACCAACAACGCCACCTACACCGTCGGCACGAACAATACGGCGCCGCTGTCGACCTTGGGCGGCAATTATCTGGATCTCACGATGACTCCCAACGACGTTAGCACGGGTCGCTACTGCTCGGTCTCGCGCTACTACACGGACCCTTTGGAAGGCATTGACGTCACGCTGTCGCACTCCGTCGATTTTCAGTTTCGCGTCAATGAGGACTTTGGGATTTTATTTCCGGTTTTCAGCACTTCGAACGACCGATACCAAATGTTCGACGCCCCGACCCACACTCAGGGAAACGGGGGCCCGAACTGCTCCTGGCTCATTAGTTGCTACGGTGGATCGGCCACTTGGCTCGATGCGTCGAAAGTCGGCCATTGGGTTGTCTACAATGGCGACAACCTCGGCTCGGCGGCTTCCGACGCGGCGCACATCGACACCGGCATCACCGTGACCCAAAACACGGTGTATGACTTCCACGTCGACGTCGACGCGGTAACCAAAACCTACGATGTCAAGATTTCCTTGGGTGAAACCACCCTCTATGATTCGCTCACCTCTGGATTTGAGAATGGCTTGGGCTGGCGAACGAATGCCGCCACGACCGCCGGGCTGCCGCACTTCGGCTGCTTCGGAGACAACTCCTCCGACACGCGGAGTTATTCTTTGGATAACGTGAAAATCACCGGTACGCAAGTCCCTCCCCCTCCTGCGCCCTTGACCCTCGTCGCCGCCCAATTCACCGGCGGCAATGGCGATACCGTGGTCGATGCCTACGCGGGCATACCCGGCGACGGTTGGAGAACGGCCTGGGCGCCGGCCACTTCTCGAGCGGACGTGGTTGCCGCGGTGATCATGCCCGGCGTCGGGGGTTTTAGCGAACTCCACACGGACAAGGGCGCGTATCTGAGCGTCACTTCGACGCAGAACACGGCCGACAATACGGGGCTGGCGTCGGTCAACCGGGACTACAAAGTCACGGATACATACGACGAGAGCATCGATTGGGCGGCGGAGCACACGATCAAGTTCACCGTCCGCATCGACGAGGACGTGGCGACGTTCACCGATTTCGACGATCGCTATTTGATTTTCGACGCAGCGTCTTCACAGTCGGGCGTCGGTCCTAACTGCACGTGGATTGTTAACGCTTACGGCGGGGAAGGCACTTACGCCGGCGCCGACGTGGTCGGTCAATGGAGCTTTTACAACGGAGACCGTCTCGGGGGAGATTTGAGTGCCTCGCTCAACGTCGATACGAATATCGACATTACGACCGGCGGGGTCTATGACTTCACGATCGTCGTCGATCCCACGACACAGAGTTACGACGCGACCGTTTCCGACGGCACGAATACGTTCACGGCCACCGACTTGGGATGGCGAACGACCGCGACGGAAGTGGGCGGCTATCTCTCGTTCGCCTCGCGGAGTTCGGAGAACGGCGAAGTTCGGGCGTTTTCGCTTGATGAGGTGCTCATCACGACGGCGACCGCGCCGACCGTTCCCGGCGATACCGACGGAGACAATATCGTCGACGCGGACGATGCGGCAATACTTGCCGGCAACTGGGGCGTCAACGTCGGAACCGGCGGCGCCACCGAGGGCGACTTCAACGACGACGGATGGGTCAACGCCCTGGACGCCTCGATCCTCGCGGCCAACTGGGGAGATCATAATCCGGTTGGTGGTGTTGAATCCGGCTCGCCCGTGCCCGAGCCCTCGGTCATCATCCTGCTTCTGGGCGGATTGACATTGCTCGTGGCCCGGCGACGGTAAATCCCGCGGAACAGGGAAGAGGCGTGTTTTTATTGTACACTTGCGGCGTCCCGCAAGAGAGAAAGCATGAGTCACGGAGTCGGGAACCTTATGATGCGAAAAAGATTGTCGGTGGGCTTCACGCTCGTCGAGTTACTTGTGGTGATCGCCATCATCGGCGTGCTGGTTGCGCTATTGCTTCCCGCGGTCCAGGCCGCGCGAGAAGCGGCGCGGCGGATAAATTGCGCCACCAACATGAAGCAGATCGCCCTGGCAATCGGCGCGTACGAAAATTCCTTCAGCGTTTTTCCGCCCGGACGAGTCGGAACGGATTACGTGCCTGATAGTATGCAGGCCGTGGCAACCAGCGGACTGGTGTTGATCCTTCCACAACTTGAACAGCAAGTCGTTTATGACATGTTTGATTTCAGGGATGGACCCTGGGGTTACACGTCCACGTGGTATTTGAACTCGAACAAGACGGCTATTGGACAGCGGCCAAGTATCTACGTATGCCCCAGCGATGAATCGGAGCCATTCTCTAGAAACACGGTCATCGACGGCAAATTTTCGACGGGCGGGGCTCCCGCCGCCACCGGCAGCTACGCCCTTGTGGCCGGAACGCTTGGTCCCCCACAAGGCCTGACGCCCGCCATGAAAAACGACAATACGGGCATGTTCTACTATGTCGTGAGTCAACGAGTCGGCGACGTGACCGACGGGCTGGCCCAAACCATGTTCGTCGGCGAGGTCGTCGACGGGCACACGCAGGATTCGTCGAACATATGGACCCGCAACTTGAGGGCGATGGATACCAATCGCATGACGTCGAATCCCTTGAACACCTGGCCCAAAGAGCCTATCTACATTACCAATTACGGCTTGAAAGTCAACGGGGCGTTTGCGAGCCGACATCCGGGCGGCGCCAATTTCGCCTTTGGCGACGGTCACGTCACGTTCGTTGGGGAGAATATCGACAGTATTACGTATCTAGCGCTTTCGACGAGATCCGGAGATGAGGTGATCGGTGATTATGAGGAATAGATTCGTCCGGCTAGCGTGCGGCGCGTTCTTGGCGGCGGCGGTGTTTCTGACGCCAGCCGGTTGCGGAGATGGGCGGCCGGCCAGGATACCGATCTCCGGCCAGGTGCTTATCGACGGGAAACCACTTACCTATGGCGCCATCCGAGTATTCCCCGAGGGCGCGCGTCCCGCCACCGCCCAGATTGATTCGGACGGCCGCTTCACGCTCTCGACGTTTGAACCCGGCGACGGCGTTGTTCCAGGAACCCACCAAGTCATGGTCTTCGCGGCGGAGATACTTAGCGCGACCCAACAGCGATGGCATGCGCCGAAGAAGTATGCCAATCCAAAAACATCCGGCCTCACGGCCAAGATCGACGGTCCCACGGATTCGCTGGTGATCCAGCTAAGCTGGGAAGGCAAAAAACCGTTCGTCGAAAGGGTGGTCGCGGATGAATGACGGCGTTATGCTCGTTGTGCGGGTAATGCGTGGCAA
>DATECS010000137.1:0-6373 GCA_035286785.1 Thermoguttaceae bacterium
GAAATCACCGACGACGGTCCCGACAATCTCCGCTCTCGGCAGCGGCCGATCTAAATGGAGAAGAAAAAAAAGAAACAACTCCGCGCCCGATTTCGCCAAAACCGTTCGGATCGCACCCGCCGAACCGACTGGACTCGCCAATTCCAGCAACACGGCGACGCGCAGAACGACGCCCCCAAGGACGAGCGCATCAGCGGCAAGGGCGAACTCACCCGTCAACGAACCGTCCGGGGCGTCCTTGACGAAAATACCGACCAGCCCGGCCTCGGCATCCGCCTCGACGTCGACGACGAAACCTGCCTTCCCGGCCGCGTGCTCTGCGTCCGTGGGCTGATCAGCATCGTCCAAGCCGAAGACGGCTCGCTCTACGAATGCGCCACCCGCCGCCTGCTCAAAACCCTCTCCACCGACCAGCGTCACGTCGTGGCCGTCGGCGATCGCGTCCTCTTCCGCCCCGTCGAACACACCGACGTCCGCGCGCGCGAGGGCCTCATCGAACGGGTCGAACCACGCCACGGCTGCCTCTGCCGCACCAGCCGCGGCCGCCGGCAAGTCCTCGTGGCCAACGTCGATCAGGCCCTGATCATCACCAGCGCCGCCGAGCCACGGATCAAGCCCAACCTGATCGACCGCCTTTTGATCACGGCCGAAAAAAGCGGCATCCGTCCCGTCGTCTGCATCAACAAGATCGACTTGGTTGACCCGGCCGTCTTTCAACCCTTGGTCGGCGTTTACAGCCAGATGGGCTATCAGGTTCTGCTGGTGAGCGCAAAAACCGGTTTCGGCATCGACCGTCTCCATCGCCTCCTGGCCGATCGCGAAACGGTCGTCGCCGGCCAAAGCGGCGTCGGCAAGTCGTCGCTGTTGAACCAGGTCGTTCCCTCGCTCGGGCTGCGCGTCTCGCCCGTCAGCGCCGAAACCCAGAAAGGCCGCCACACGACGACCACCGCCCAGATCATCCCGCTGGCCCGCGGCGGCTATGTCGTCGACACCCCCGGCATCCGCCAGTTCGAACTCTGGGACGTCATTCGCGAGGAAGTGGCCGGCTTCTTCCGCGATCTCCGCCCCTACGTCAACCTCTGCCGCTTCCCCGACTGCACCCACACCCACGAAGAGGAGTGCGCCGTGAAGGACGCCGTGGCCGACGGCCGGCTCGACGAACGCCGCTACGAAAGCTACTGCCACCTGTTCGACGGCGACATGATCTAATGGCCGCAAACTCCCTTCCAGAGGCAAACGCCGTACCCGTCAACCCCTACGCCTCGCCGGCCGATTTGCCCGACCCTTCGCGGATTCACTCCAACGCCTTGTCGCCGTCCGACCGCCGTTGTCTACAAGTCGGTCGCGTCGTCGTCGCCTGGGAAAAACTACGAATCCTCTACAATCTCCTCCTCGGACTTGAAGCCGCCGTGGTCTTCCTCCTCGCGGTCGTCTTTCTCGACCAATCCCTCCGGGGTCTCGCCAAGACGATTCTCCTGGGCGGCCTGGCGGCCAATCTCTGCTTCTGCGCCGGCCCACTCGCCGACGGCTATCTGAGTTGGTTCGGTCTTCGCCACCGAGCCGTTACCTGGTCGCTTTTCGCGCTAGGCACTGCGTTTTCGATGCTTCTGGGACTCCTTTTTCTCGCTAGTTTGGCAACCTTCGGAATGATGGACGACTGACAAGCCTCTAGATCATTACCTCCTGACATATTATCCTATCTGCGTTCCTCTGTGTTCATTCGCGGCTCCAAAACACTACCCCCTTTGCGTCTTCGCGTCCTTGCGTTAGAAGAATCAAGTGAAAGAACTTAGTCGCACTGAAACCGTCACCACTGAAACCGCCGTTCTGGTCGGCGTCCTCCTGCCGGACCGCGACCACGGCGAGGATCCGCTGGCCGAACTGGCCGGTTTGGCCGAAACGGCCGGCGTGGTCGTGGGCGCTTCGCTCGTCCAGCGCCGCGCGGCGCCCGTCGCCTCGACCTACCTCGGCAGCGGCAAGGTCGAGGAACTCCGCCTCCTGGCCGAGGCGACCGAAGCCGACCTGATCATCTTCGACAACGACCTGAGCCCCGGCCAGACCCGAAACCTCGAAAAGGCCACGGACGTCAAGGTACTCGACCGCACCGAGCTGATCCTCGACATCTTCGCCCATCGGGCCCAAACTCATCAGGCCCGTCTGGCCGTCGAGCTGGCCCAGCTCGAATACGCCATGCCTCGGCTCAAACGCATGTGGACCCACCTCTCGCGCCAGGCCCAAGGCGGCGTCGGCCTTCGCGGACCGGGCGAAAAACAATTGGAAGTCGACCGCCGCCTGGCCACCCGTCGCATTATTGAACTCAAGCGAGAACTCCACGCCATCGAGCGCCGCAAACAACGTGAAGTGGCCGCGCGGCGCGACCGCATGACCGTTTCTTTGGTCGGCTACACCAACGCCGGCAAGAGTACGCTGTTGAACACGCTGACCGGGGCCGACGTTTTCACCCAGGACGCCCTGTTTGCCACGCTCGACACGCGAACTCGTCGCTGGCAACTGCCCGGCTGGGGGCCCGTTTTGTTGAGCGACACGGTCGGCTTCATCCGCGACCTGCCGCACCATCTGGTCGAAAGCTTCAAGGCCACGCTGGAAGAAGCCCGGCAGAGCGACCTTCTGTTGCACGTGGCCGACGCCGCCAACCCGGCGGTGCGCGACCAGATCGCCGCCACCTATCGCGTGCTCGAAGAACTCGACATCGACAAGAAAGACACCCTCCTGGTGCTCAACAAGATCGACGCCTTGCCCGACCGCGCCGCGCTCGACGCCGTCCTCGCCCGATACCCAAATGCCGTGCCCGTCAGCGCCGCCAAAAGCACGGGCCTCGCCGACCTGGCCTCGGCCGTCAGCGCCGCCCTAAGCCGCGGCTTCCTCGACCTCGACGTCGAGCTGCCCGTCGACAACGGCCGCCTCATGGCCCAACTGGCCGCCCAAGGCGAGATTTTTTCAAAACACTTCCAAGACGGCCGAGTCACCATCCACTGCCGACTCCCCCAACGCCACCTCGGCGCCATCCACGGCGAAAACGTCCAAATCCGCCCCCACAACGGTAAGCAGTAGGCAGAGGGCAGCAGGCAGTTAGCCGCCGCGACTAACATTCCGTGTTAGCCGTAGAGCCTGCTCGACGCCACCGTATGCCGCCACGAATAAACAACATTAAAATTCATCTGTGTTCATCTGTGTCCATCTGTGGTTCCCTCTCCGTGGCCTCCGTGGCCTCCGTGGTAAAAAATCCGCGATCGACCCCGTGAAAGGATTCCCATGCCCAAACGCCATATCCCCGGTTCCCGCGTGATCGTCACCGGCGCCTCCAGCGGCATCGGCCGCGCCCTGGCCGTCGAACTCGCCCGCCAGGGCGCTCGCGTCGTCGCCACCGCCCGCCGCCAGAACCGCCTCGACGACCTTCGCCGCCAGGTCGAATCCACCGGCGGCACGATCGTCACGCTCCCCGGCGACGTGACCGACCCGGCCCTCCGCCAGTCGCTCGTCGACACGGCCCGCGGGCGCTTCGGCGGCCTCGACTTCTTGGTGAACAACGCGGGCGTAGGCGCGATGGGCCGCTTCGAAGACGCCGACCCCGCCCGATTACGCCGCGTGATGGAAGTCAACTTCTTCGCCCCCGTCGAGCTGATCCGGCTGGCGCTACCCCTGTTGGCCGAAGGCACGCGACCCATCATCGTCAACGTCAGCTCGATCCTCGGCCTCCGCGCCACGCCCTACAGCAGCGAATACTCCGCCAGCAAATTCGCCCTGCAAGGATTCAGCGAGGCCCTGCGCGCCGAACTCGTCTGCCGCCGCATCGACGTCCTGGTAGTCAGCCCCGGCACGACCCAAACCGAGTTCTTCGACGCCGTGCTCGAAAAAACGGCCGAGCCCTCCTGGCCCGAGCACACCCCCGTGACCGCCGAAACGGTCGCCGCCGCCACCGTCCGCGCCATGCGCCGCGGTCGCCACGCCATCATCCCCTATCGCTGGGGCAAAATTTTCCACCTCCTCAACCGCCTCTCCCCACGCCTCATGGACACCCTCATGGCCAAATACACGTAACAAATCGTTCTTTGCGTTCTTCGCGCCTTCGCGGTGAACCTCTTCCTATCCGCGTTCATCCGCGTTCATCCGCGGTTCCTTGCCAAACAACGCCCGCATCGAAATCTGCGACCACGTCTCGAACTGGTCCAACTCGGCCAAAATTTCCCCGACCGGCCGAAACCCGCTCTCGATGATCTCGCTCTCCCGCGGCCGAACCGCCGGCCGCTCGACCTCGAACAGATGCACCAATCCCAGATGGACCTGACCCACGGCGTTGCTATCGTCATTCAGCAACCCAACGCAACGTGGGCAATAGGACGTATCAATCGCCACTTCCTCTTCCAACTCCCGCCGCATTCCTTCCTCAAAAGGGGACTGGCTCCGTCGCCCCACTAAACTCAGTCCTGCCACCCCACTCTCCGGCGACGGTGCCTGTCCCCTTTTGTCGCCGGGTGATTTTCCGGCGTCGTCCGACGAAATATGCCCGCCCACGCCCACGCTCCGCAAGTGGTGCAGCCGCCCCTCGCCCATCCCCTTGCCTCGTGTGTACTGAAACACCGACTCCGTCCCATCCGCCTCCCGATGAAGAAAAATAACGTAAGGAATCAACTGCTTCAGTCCCGGATCGTTCTCCACCTCGCTCCGCGGCCGAAACATCACGTGCCGCGGCTCCAACAACTCCGGCAAATACCGCTCCACCTCACGCGAAAACCCCTGAAACACGCCCAACCGGTGAAACAACTCCGTTGGCACTACCAAAACATTTTCAACAGGCACTTCGGACACAATCAATCCTCATCAATTCTCATTTGTAGGGTGGGGCGATGACCATTTCCCAATACGCCATGATCTTGTCTTGCACATTGCCGGAATGGTCATCGCCCCACCACGGCACTCAACCATCCTACACAATCAACATCGCATCCCCATAGCTATAAAACCGATACTGCTCTCGAATTGCCTCTTGATATGCCGCACGCATCAATGCATCCCCGCCAAATGTCCGCGCCAACACCAGCAGCGTCGTCCTCGGCAGGTGAAAATTCGTCAACAGCGCATCCACCGCTCGAAACCGATACGGCGGCCGAATAAACAGATCCGTCTGTCCTGAAAAAGCCCGAAGCGATCCGTCCTCCCCGGCCGCCGTCTCCAACACCCGAACGCACGTCGTCCCCACCGCCACCACCCGCCCCCCGGCCCGCCTTGCCGCATTGATCCGCTGGGCCGTCTCGTCGTCGAGCGACCCCCACTCGGAATGCATTTTGTGCTCCGCCAACGACTCGACCGCAATCGACCGAAACGTTCCCAGTCCCACGTGCAGCGTCAGCCGGCACAAAATCACCCCCAGGTCGGCCAACCGCTGGAGCAGGGCCTCCGTGAAATGCAGCCCGGCAGTCGGCGCCGCCACCGCCCCCGGCGTCTTCGCAAAAACCGTCTGATACCGTGTCCGATCCGCCTCGACCATTTCGCCCTTGCGGATATACGGCGGCAGCGGCACCCGCCCGACCCGCTCCAACAACGCAACCGTCTTCTCCTCCGACTCTGGCCGCGCGATCCACATCCCTTCCGGCAACTTCGTCCCCAGCACCAACCTCGTGTCGTCGCGCCCGGCCGGATCCTGCAAAGTAATGCTTTCACCCGCCTTCAACGTCCCCCGCGTCTTCCCCAAAATCCGCCAAAGCCCCTCGGTGCTCTCGTCCACAAAAAGCCCCTCCCAGTGTCCCCCCGTGCTCGTCCGGTAGCCCACCAGCCGTGCCGGCACGACCCGCGTGTCGTTCAGCACCAACACATCGCCCTTGACGAGCAACTCCGGCAAATCGCGTATATGCCGATGCAGAAACGACTTCTGACCCCGATCCACGACCAGCAGCCGCGCGTCCGCCCGGTTCCGTACCGGGGTCTGCGCAATCAAATCCTCCGGCAGCTCGTAATCGTACTGGTCCAACTCCGACATCCCGATCTCCAACTTCATTACCCGGGGACTGGCTCATTTTTCGGCTAAAGGGGACTGGCTCATTTTTCGGCCCCTTTGGCGTTGCGTTCCGGATACGCTTGACGGCCGAAAAATGTGCCTGTCCCCTTTAGCCGAACCCCCCGCGCACACGCCCCGCTCAAGGTCTATACTTTACTGAATACCCGGCCCCAGCCCCAGTCCCTCCCTCGCCGATACCCGACGAGGCCAATATCCAGGCAGTCTCGGCAAAATGGGCGACGACATCCAAAAACTGCCCGTCGCCCTATGCATCACCGAACTCGATGTCGGCGGCGCCGAGCGATGTCTCGTCGAACTGGCCACCCGGCTCGACCGTGACCGGTTCACGCCGGTTGTCTA
>DATECS010000138.1:0-25665 GCA_035286785.1 Thermoguttaceae bacterium
GTCGCTATCCCGAAGGCGACTGGAATCCACGCGGATTGGCGTTTGAAGACGCCTTTTTCACGGCCGACGACGGCGTGAAAATCCACGGCTGGTACGTCCCCCACACGAGTCCTCGGGCAGTGATCCTCTACTGCCACGGCAACGCCGGCAACATTTCGCACCGCGCCGAGCTGCTACGCGTGTTGCACGACGACGTCGGCGCGTCGGTGCTCGCCTTCGACTATCGCGGCTACGGTCGCAGCGAAGGATCGCCCAGCGAGTCGGGCATCCTGGCCGACGCCCGCGCGGCCCGGGCATGGCTGGCCCGGCGCGAAGGCATCGCCCCGGGCGACGCGGTGCTCGTGGGCAATTCGCTCGGCGGGGCAGTGGCCGTCGATCTGGCCGCGACGGACGGCGCGAAGGGCCTCGTTTTGGAAAGCACATTCACGTCGGTTCCCGACATGGCGGCCTATCATTATCCGTGGCTGCCGGTGGGCTGGCTGCTGCGAACGCGGTTGAACTCGCTTGCGAAGATCGGTAAATACCACGGCCCGCTCCTGGCTGCCCACGGCGACGCGGACACCATCGTGCCCTATGAGCACGGCCGAAAACTCTTCGAAGCAGCCAACCCGCCGAAAAATTTCATCCCGCTAAAGGGCCTCGACCACAACGATTTTCTGCCGGGGTACTACTACGACGCGCTGGTTCGGTTTCTTGATGCCTTGAAGTCGGACCCGGCCGGCCGCTCCTCGTCGTAAGTCCCGGCGCCAGGCGGCTTTTCTCACCACGGTTTGAGCCGGATTCACCCTTGGCATTGCAGGCGTTCTGACGTAGACTAAAGACAGGGAATAAAGGGGTCGGGAGTCTTTGTTCGGTCGGGACGTTCGATGGTGGAAAGTCTTTCCAAAACAAAGACTCCCGACCCCTTTATTCCCTCCCTTTATTTTCCCAAGCCGTCACGAGGCCCTCCATGCCACAAGCCATTGTCGACCCGGAAGAACTACGCCAGTTCGCTAGAAATCTTCAGCGATTCAACCAGGAGTTGCAGGACCGGCTGACGGCGCTGGGCGGCCAGTTGGCCGGATTGGGCAAAACGTGGCGCGACCAGGAACAGAAAAAATTCGTCGAAGAATTCGAGCAGCAGGCAAGGTCGCTGGCCCGCTTCATCGAAGTAAGCGAGCAGCACATCCCTTATCTTCTCCGCAAAGCCGACCTCATCGATCAATACCTCCAGCAGAGATAACGCCGCCCCATGGCCCGTTCCGCCAAACTCACGTCGATCGACGCGGTCCGCGACATGTCGGCGGCGCTGGCCAAGTTCGCCGACGAGTTGGGCACCTCGTTGGACGACCTGGACATCAACGTCCGTCGCGCCGTCGAGTGGATCGAACACGACCGCAAACAATACTGGGAAAACGCCGTCCGCCGCGGCTGGGACCGCGTGGCCGAGGCGCGGAGCGAATTGGAAAAAGCCCTCACCTACCGCAAGGTCGCCGATCGCCGGCCCAGTTGCCACGAAGAACGGGCCGCCCTGGAAAAAGCCAAGCAAAAGGTCCAGATGGCCGAGGAAATTTACCGTTCCCTGCCCCAATGGGCCCATCGGATCGAGCACGCCGTGCGCGAACTGACCGGAGCCGAAACGCTGTTGGGTGATTGGCTCCACGGCGATTTTTCCCGGGCCATGGCCGCGTTGAGCCGGATGAGCGAGTCGCTCGAATCGTACGCGGCCGTCCAACTCGCGGCTTCAAGCGGCGCGACGACCGGCAAGGACGCTTCCACGCCCGACGCCTCGCCAAACGCGGTCGAAAACAAGGAAATCAACCATGAGAGACTGGGATCTGCACACGCCGGCGGCGAGACTCCGCCAGGCGATGAAGGATCTGAAGGCGGCTGACTCGCGAATCGCCGACGAGTGGCAGGATGAAAAGATCCGCGAAATCGAGCACGCTTTTTTGGAGCCCCTGGAGCCGAACGTCCGCACGGCGATTCTGGCCATCGCCGAATTGGCCGAGTTGCTGGCGAAAGCGGAACGCATTGTTGGATCGGATTGAGGATCAGCCGGATGAGTGAAAACTTCTCAGCGGACCGACCTGAACAGTTGTGGAAGGAACTCCAGCAGCTTGTGGCCGATCGCGCCGCGCGCGAGTCGCAAATCGCCGACGACTACGCCGCCGAGAAGGAGCGAACCGAAAGCGAATATCACGCCGCCCGAACCAAGGCCGTCGAGGAACGCGAACGCCGGCACGCGACTCTCGAACGCGACTACATCAACCGGCGACGCGAGATCATCGACCGGTGCGACGCGGCCCACGCGGCGCTGGAGGGCGAACTCAACCGGATTGGCACGACCGCGAAGAACGACTACAAGGCCGTGAAGGCCCAAGAAACCCAGGTGCTCAAGGAGTCCCGTTGGGAAGCCAACACCGTCTTCGAGGCCACCAAGGACGCGCCCAAAAAACGCCTCAAAATCTTCGCGAGCCAAATCGCCGCCGGGCGCCAGGGCTTGAACGACCTGTCCGCCAGGGCCGACGAACTGGTGGCCCGGCGTCATCAGCGAGTGAACCCGGACGAGTCCGAGCCGTCCGACTGGCCCGAGGACGCCGACCCGACCGAACGATTCAACTCGCTGGTCAAAGAGGTCCAGTCGCGGTGGAGCGATCTGGTCGCGCAGCGCGTCGGCCATTTGTTCGAGGGCGGCCAGTTGTACGTGCTGGCCGTGCTGTCCTGCGCGGCGGCCGTCGTGCCCGCCGGATTTTTGTTCGGTTGGACGCAATGGCCGATTTGGGTCCCGGCGGGGTTCGGCGTGGGCCTGGGTCTCTGGGGCGCGTTGTACGTCTGGCTCTATCGGATCGCGCGGCGCGAAACATCGGCGGCCCACGCCGCGCTGCGACAGACGCTGCTCGACGCACAGCAGGCGGCCGAACGCGCGCTGGACGCCGCTCGCCGCCGATGCAAGCAGGAAGAAGCCGCCATCGCCCAGCGGCTGCGATCGGACCTGGAAAAAGCCGACAAGCGGTTCGCCACGACGGTCGAAACCAGCCGAGCCCAACGCGACTCGACCATCCAAAAGGCCGAGGAACATTTTCCGCCGCGGATGCGGGAACTCATCGTTGCGCGCGAGCGCGACCTGGAGCAGATCGAAACCGAACACGCTCGCCGGATGGAGGAATTCGAGCGTCGCCACCGCGAGGAGACGGAGAAACGCGAGCGGGACCACGCCGCCGCGGTCGCCCAGCGCGAGCGCCGCCATCAAGATACCTGGGACGAAATGTCCCAGCGGTGGCACGACGGAATGACCCGGTTTCAGCAGGAAGTCACGGAACTGAACCGGACGAAACACGAGTTATTCTTCGACTGGCACGGGCGAGACGCGGCCGAGTGGAAGCCGCCCTTGGGCGTGCCCCCGGCCGTGCCGTTTGGCCAGGTCGCGGTGGAACTCGGCCGGCTCGACGGCGGAATTCCCTTCGACCCTCGGCTGCAAATCGAGCCCACGCAGTACACGCTGCCCGCCCTGGCCCCGTTTCCCGCCCGATCGATCCTGTTCAGTGCGGCCGACGAAGGACGCGCCGCGGCGCTCGACGCAATTCGCGCGGTCATGCTCCGCATGCTCACCGGCATCCGCCCCGGCAAGGTCCGTTTCACCGTGATCGACCCCGTCGGACTGGGCGAGAGTTTTTCGGCGTTCATGCACCTGGCCGACTTCGACGAACAGGCCATTTCGAGCCGCATCTGGACCGAAGCCTCGCACATCGAGCAACAACTCGTCAAGCTGACCGAGCACATGGAAACGGTGATCCAGGTCTACTTGCGCAACGAGTTCGAGACGATCCAGCAGTACAACGAGTACGCCGGCGAAATGGCCGAGCCCTACCGCGTGCTGGTCGTGGCCAATTTTCCCGCCAACTTCACCGAGGCGGCCGCGCGGCGGCTGTTGAGCATCGCCACGAGCGGCGCGCGGTGCGGCGTCTACGTCCTGTTGAGCGTCGACACCAAGGCAAAACCGCCGCACGGGTTCCTGGTGTCCGACCTCGAAGCCGAAATGCTCCAGCTCGTCTGGAAGGACGGGCGGTTTCGCTGGAAGGGCTCGCCGCTGGCCTCCCTGCCGCTCGAACTCGATACGCCGCCCGACGCGAAGCCCTTCACCGATCTGGTTCGCGCGGTCGGGGCGCAAATCCATGAGATCGACCGCGTCGAAGTGCCGTTCGAGTTCGTCGTGCCCACGCAGGAACAATGGTGGCAAGGCGACACGGCACGCGAAATCGTCGTCCCCCTGGGCCGCGCCGGCGCGATGAAGCTTCAGCACCTGAACCTCGGCCGCGGCACGTCGCAGCACGTGTTGATCGCCGGCAAGACGGGCTCGGGCAAGTCGAACCTGCTGCACACGATCATCACGAACGTCGCCCTGTGGTATTCGCCCGATCAGGTCGAAATGTATCTGGTCGACTTCAAAAAAGGCGTCGAGTTCAAGGCCTACGCCGAGAGCCGGCTGCCGCATGCCCGGGTGGTGGCCATCGAAAGCGAGCGCGAGTTCGGCCTCAGCGTGCTCGAACGGCTCGACGCGGAACTGAAAGACCGCGGCGATCGTTTTCGCAAGATCGGCGTGCAGGACATGGCCGGCTGGCGGCGCGAGCGGCCCGACGAAACCATGCCGCGCGTGCTCTTGGTGATCGACGAATTTCAGGAACTGTTCGTCGAAGACGACCGCATCGCGCAGAATGCCACGCTGCTGTTGGACCGGCTGGTGCGCCAAGGCCGCGCATTCGGCATGCATGTTTTACTCGGATCACAAACCTTGGCCGGAGCTTATTCGCTGCCCAGGGCCACCATCGGTCAAATGGCCGTCCGCATCGCGCTCCAATGCAGCGAGTCGGACGCCCATCTGATCCTGAGCGAGGAAAACACAGCCGCGCGGCTCCTGACGCGGCCCGGCGAGGCCATCTACAACGACGCGAACGGCCTGTTCGAAGGCAACCACCCGTTCCAGATCGTCTTCCTGCCCGATCACGAAAAAGCCGAGTATCTCGGGCGGTTGCGCGACTGGTCCGCGTCGCAAGGCTGCCGGCCCGCGCCGCCGATCGTCTTCGAGGGCAACGCGGCGGCCAACCCGCGCGACAACTGGCAGTTGGAACAAGTCCTCTCGGGCGATAACCGGCCCGCGGCGGCCGAACCGCCCCTCGCGTGGCTCGGCTCGGCCGTCGCGATCAAGGATCCCACGTCCATCACCTTCCGCCGCCAGGGTGGAACCAACCTTCTGCTGGTCGGCCACGACGAGGAGGCGGCGCTGGGCATTCTCACCACGTCGATGGTCAGCCTGGCCGCCCAAACGCCCGCGTCATCCCCGTTGACTTCCGAACCCAATAACGAAAAGTCCGCGACGTTCCACGTGCTGGACGGCACGCGGCCCGAGGCGCCGGAGGCCGATTTCTGGCGACGATTCGCCGGTTTTCTGCCGTCGGTGCAAGTAGCCGATCCGCGCGACATGCCGACGATCATGGCCAAGCTGTCCGCCGAGTGCTCGCGCCGCCACGCCGAGAACCTCGACAATGCCCCGCCGATCTATCTGGTCATCTACAACCTGGGCCGCTTCCGCGACCTGCGCCGCGAGGAAGACAGTTTCCGCTTCTCCTCATCGTCCGACGACAAGCCGCCCAGCCCGGCCGTCCAGCTCAACACGCTTCTGCGCGAAGGCCCGTCGGTCGGCATCCACGTCCTCATGTGGTGCGACACGTGCAACACGCTCAATCGCTGGATGGAGCGGCAAACGATCCACGACATGGAAATGCGGGTCGTGTTCCAAATGAGCGGCGGCGATTCGAGCCTCCTGATCGACTCAGCCGACGCCAGCCGCCTCGGCGCCCATCGCGCCATCCTCTACGACGAAGGCCTCGGCCAGACCGAGAAATTCCGCCCCTACCGCGTCCCCGACGAGACGTGGCTCGCCCAAGTCCGCGCCCAACTGGCCAAACAGAATTCCTAGATCGCATTTCATAACCCCTGCAAAAGGGGACTGGCTCCGTTGCCTCAAGGTCGTTATTCCTTCGAATAAGGGTTGCGGCAACGGTGCCTGTCCCCTTTTGCGAAGCGGCAATAAATTCCCGCTGGAGTTCGCGTCCATGACACGTAATACCCGTTTTCGACGAACGGATGTCCGAGTTACATCCAAACTGATTCTTCTATGCGTATCGGCGCTGATCGCGCTGCCGGCCGTCAGCCGAGCCTCCGAAGCGAATCCGTCCATAAATCTAGACCAACTCCGCGCCCAGCGCAGCGAACTGGCCCATCGCCAACGACGCCTCCTCTTCGACAACGACGGCAACGAACCGGTGAAGCTCTGCAAGGAACCGACTCGCGAGGAGCTGCTCTCCCATCGGACCACGCCGCTGGCCGACACCCAGGTGGACACCGTCTTCTATTGCACCTGGTGCTCGGGCTTCAGCATGTTCACCCATGCCACCAAGATCGGCCAGGTATTCACCTCGAAGGCCAACCCAAAGGATCCCAGGAACACGACGGGCGGGTTCTCGAAGAATCTAATGGACGAGTTCCTCGCCAAGGGAATCGATCCGCTGACCGTCATGGTCGACTGGGCCCACCAGCACGACCGGGAAATGTTCTGGTCGTTCCGCATGAACGACACGCACGATGGCGCCAGCCAATGGTATTCGCCGCCCTTGATCCCTGAGCTAAAGAAGCAACATCCCGAGTGGCTCGTCGGAAGCCCGAAGAAACGCCCCAAGCGTGGGCGATGGTCGGCCGTCGATTATGGACACAAGGAAATTCGAGACCTGGCTTTTCGCTATACTCAAGAAGTGTGTCAAAACTACGACGTCGACGGCATTCACCTCGATTTCTGCCGGCACTTCGTCTATTTCAAAGGCCCGGCCTGGGGACGCGACGCCAACGACAAAGAACGAGAGCAGATGACTTCCCTGATCCGGCGAATCCGCGCGATGACCGAGCGGGAAGGACTCCGGCGAGGCCGGCCGATCCTGCTGAGTATCCGCGTGCCCGATTCGGTGGGCTACGCCCGCGCGATGGGACTCGACGTCGAACAGTGGATGCGCGAAGGGCTCATCGACATGATGGCCTTGAGTTGCTACTTCCGATTGAACCCGTGGAAAGTCAGCGTGGACTTGGGTCACAAATATGGCGTGGCCGTCTATCCGTGCCTGTCCGAGTGCCGCATGCGCGAGCCCGAGGCACTGAAAATCCGCTCGTCGCTTCCCGCGTATCGCGGCCGCGCGATGACGGCCTGGGCCGCCGGGGCCGACGGCATTCTCATTTTCAACATGTTCGACCCCAAAAATCCCATGCTCAAGGAGCTGGGCAGCCCCGACTCGATGAAGCGGCTCGACAAGGTCTACACGACCGGCGTGCGCGACGTCCGCGACGCCGAGTCCTGGCTGGTCGGCGGCCTGCGGTTTCTCAACCGCCTGGTCGTCTCGCCCCACCGGCCGCTCACGCTCCAACCCGGCAAACCGTCGGACGTGACACTCGAAATCGGCGACGACATGCGTCAACTCGAACGTGAAGGCGCGCTCCCCACCGTCCAACTGCGCATCCGCCCCAAGACCGAATTGGACCCAACCCGCTGGTCGATCCGCTGGGAAGGCAAACCCCTAGCAACCGGTCGTCGCGTGCAAAATTGGATCGAATACTCGATCGACCCTCGCCTTGTCCGCCGCGGCCCCAATCGCCTGTCTCTGGTGGTCAACCCCGAAAACGACCAACCAACGCAACTCGACGACCTGATCGTATGGGTCCGATTTCCCAAATCCCCAACTCCCGATCCCTGACGCCTTCCCCCGCAAGGTCTTTCTCTTGTCGCGTAGCGACGACATGACGATAGCCGTGGGTTTCAACCCACGGAAGAGAGACCCCGTATTCCCGCCCGTCGCGTAGCGACGACATGACGGTAGCCGTGGGTTTCAACCCACGGTTCGTGGTGACCAGAAGATTATTGTCGTCGAGTAGCGACGATTGAGCGTATTCAACCGTCACTACGCGACGACGCGTGTTTCCGGACCGGAAACCGTGGGTTGAAACCCACGGCTACTTCATCACGTCGCTACGCGACGAATCTCACTCCTCCCTTCCAACAAGCAAGGCCGCCGCCTCTCCGCGGCATCATCTCCGAGGCAATGGGTGCCCTCCCGCCAGCGGCTCCACTGCGGGATACTTATCGTTGCCCACTTGTCCGAAGTAGACCTCGCCAAAACTGCTTCCGCCGCCGTCCGGATAAAACGAAACGTGCAACATGCCCGCCTCGTAATGGAGTGTCTTCTCCAGGACAAAGTCGCCCGAACCTTTGTCGACGACTTCCGCGACATAGCTCTCCTGGCCAATCTCCGGGCCAGGCATCTGCGGCGGCGAGGTCATCGTGACATTCACCCCCAGCGTCGCCCGATCGCGCGACGCCAGCGTGTACCGACCCCGGACGAGGTACTTTCCGCCCAATTTAAACCGCGGCCGCGTCCCGCGAATCTCGGTAATCTCGATCCGATCGCCCTTGAGGAACCCGGTCTTCCCAAGCTTGAAGTCCAGCACGTAAGGGAAGCGTTTTGCGTCGGACTCCTGCAATTGCCACACCTGCTGCACAAGCTTATACCGAATCCTCATGCCACGAGGCTTCTCGGTGAAATGGAGTACCTGCAGAACGCCCCTTTCACCCTTGCGAGTTTGGAAGGCGAATGTCACGGGCGCGGACCGGAGTAAATAGCAAGTTACGCCGTGTCGCTCGCGCTCGCCCGCGTAACTCGTTCCTATCTTGTCATATTCCGGCGTCCTCGAGTTGGTCGCAGCTTCGATCCACTCGCAGTTCGTGTTTTCCCATCGGCTGTCACCGACAGGGACCAGCAGTAACCCCTTCGAGATGATTTCTCCCATCTCCTCACCTTTGTCAGGCCATTCCGCTTCCGACAGAAACTGGACACGTAAATCAATATCATTGTCGGTGAGCCACTTCTCTAACTCTCGACGCTCCCAAACTCTGTCTGGCAGAACAAAGTCCGACAATCTTCCGCTGGCTAGGTCGAGTTGGCATCGCCGGCCATGTATGACCTCGTTTACGACTCGTTCGATCACCGGGCCGAATTGTTGAGCGAGCCTCTTGCCTCTTCCTGGTCCGGGCTCCGTCGGAGGCGGTAGCGTTCCCGCAAAACCCGCCGACGAACCATAGCCGCCACTTCCTATCTCGGCCACCCTCGCCATGTCAAGCTCGGATGGCGGCTCCGGCGGGGAACCGTCCCACGTTACCACACAGGAGGCCAACGTTTTGTCGAGTTTCGCTATTCCAGCCGCGTTCACCTCGGTTCCCCTCAGATTCAAGGACCGAAGTTCAAACAATCCGGCAAGATGCCCC
Organism: Thermoguttaceae bacterium; assembly: GCA_035286785.1. Classification (GTDB taxonomy): domain Bacteria; phylum Planctomycetota; class Planctomycetia; order Pirellulales; family Thermoguttaceae; genus UBA11386. Next base: position 9,341 of record DATECS010000138.1, read on the forward strand.
AATCCCGCGTCAGTCACTTGCGTGTCGGACAGATCAAGCGAGATGAGGTTGACCAGTCCCTTCAAATGCGCAAGGCCGGCGTCGCTCACCTTGGTCTTCCCTAGATTCAAAGTCCAAAGTTGGGTCAAGGCGCCCACATCCGCCAGCCCCGTGTCGCCCACGTCGTCCGCCCACAGGTTCAGCGACCGAAGTTTGGTGAGTTGGCGAAGGTGCTTCAGTCCCGCGTCGGTGATTCGGGTATTGTAGAGGTCCAGTTCGTGCAGATTCGACAGACCCGTGAGCTGCTCCAGCCCCGCGTCGGTCACGCCCAGCCCGTGCAGATTCAGCGATTTCAGCTTCTTCAGGTCTTGGAGGTGTACCAAACCCGCGTCGGTGACTCTGGTAAACGTCAAGTTCAGCGATTCAAGTTCGGTCGCCCCCTTCAGCAATGCAAGGCCGTCGTCGGTCACGTGGGCATTCGCCAAGGACAGTGATTTGATCGTGGACAGTCCTTGGAGCCGCTTCAACGTCGTGTCGGTGACTTGCCATCCTCCGAGGAATACGGTCGCCCCTGGTGAAATCGGGACTACCGGCCCACTCGGAGGCATTTCGTCAAGCAGTCCGCTTCGCCGCAGCATGTCGCGGACCTGTCGCACGCGGCCGGCCTCGCCTTTGACCGTCATTGAATACCAACCACTCCTCGGATCGCCATATCCATGGACGTCGCCCGCCCTTCCCAGCAGATGTGCCACTTCGGTCATTTTCTCTTTCGTCCACGGTTTGTAAAAACGAAACCATGCCTCCACTTGCTCATGTTCGCTCACGTCGTCCAAGCCCGCCAGTCGAAACCATAGGAACGGAACCCAATGGACCTCTCGACCGTCTTTCTGCTTCTCCGCGACTTGCACCGTCGCGTTTCCCTCATCATCAACAACCGTCCGAGACCCCGCCGGCACGTCAAGCTCGTAGCTTTGGCCTTGCTTCTTGATCGTGATCAAAATGCCCGCCGCCAACCCCAGCGATCCAAACAGCATGGCCACCGCCACCATCGCCGCAATCGTGCGACGCCGACCGCCGGCCGAAGCCGGCTGGAGCAGGGCCCGCGAATCCTCCGACGCCGACTCTCGCCGCGCCGGCATTTTCTCGGCTTTCTCCAACAGCCCCGGCAGGTCGCAGCCCTTGCAGAACGGCGCAAGCGCCGCCGCCACCTCGGCCGGAACCGCGAACCGCTCCTCGGGCCGCTTGGCCAGCATCCGCATGACGACCCCCGCCAACGCCTCGGGCACCGCCGGCGTCAGTTCCCGAATCGGACGAACCGGCCGGTTCGTGTGAGCCAGCAGCTTCGCCAGCGTTCCACCGTGAGCGTCTCCGAACGGCGCCCGACCGGTGAGCAACTTATAGAGCGTGCAGCCCAGACCATAGACGTCGGCCCGGATGTCAACCTTTGACGGGTCGTCAATCTGCTCCGGCGCGATGTAGTCGGCCGTGCCCATCGCCTGATTCGTGCCGGTCAGCGAAGCGTCGCGCGGTTCTTCTTGCCCCTCGCGCGACAATGGCGAAGCAATGGCATCCCTCGCAACGTCGCCCGCCTCCGACGGCATCGGTCCCGCCGCGAATCGGGCCAGCCCCAGATCGAGAATCTTCAACTCGCCTCCTCGGGCAAGCATCAGGTTCGACGGCTTCACGTCGCGATGGACCAGGCCGTGTTCGTGGGCATATTGCAACCCCAAGGCGGCCCGACGCGCCAGCTCGCAGGCGTCGGCCACCGGCAACGGGCCGTGGCGGCGCGCCAGTTCGCCCAGGTCCAGCCCGTCGACGTATTCCATCACAAGCACGGGCACGTCGTTGATCTCGCGTGCGTCGTAGGCCCGCACGACGTTCGGATGATCGAGCCGTCCGATGGCCTTCATCTCGCGTCCGAACCGTAGGACCGTGGCGTGATCACCCGCACGATGCCGGGCAATCACTTTGAGCGCGACGATTCGGTCGAGCTTCGTGTGCAGGGCCTTGTAGACCGTGCCCATGCCCCCGCGGCCCAGCTTGGCGAGCAGTTCATATTCGCCCAAGCCGTCAAGAACCATCGATTCGGCCGCCGACACCTCGACCGCACCGTGGCCCGCCCGCCCCGCGACTCCCTTGGCTCGGGCAAGGGCCGCGTCGCATTGCGACTCGACGTCGTAGGGATCGTCCTCAACCGGGCGTTTCAACCCGCCGGCAAGCGTGTCGTCAGCCACGTCGAGCGTTTCGAGGATCGCCCGACACTCGGGATCGCGTTCGACGAACTCGCTGATGCGATCCGACTCGGCATCGGACAGCTTGCCCAGCGCATAGGCCAGAAGCTCCTCACGACCGGGACGTGGATCGGACGACATGGGACGTACTCCCGCATGTTGGGTTGCCTACAGACGACTGGGGGGTCTTCATGGCCGCTACAAGAATTAACGCCGGAGTCTGACATGTTTTTTCAGAGTAGTTGGCAACTCCAAACCGGCGAAGAACTTAGCGACTAATCAGACATCCCATCGAGTTCCTGCCGAAGTCGCCGCAGCACGCGCGACTTCGCCTTGTAAACGGCCGCCACGCTCATGCCGAGATCATCGGCCACGTGGGCCGGCAGGTGGTCCTCGACGGCCGTGCGCCAGAAGGCTTCCCAAGTGCGATTCTCGAACTCGGCCCGGATCAGCCACAGGGCGCGACGAGAGAGCAGTCGATTTGTCTCGTCCAGTTCCGAGACGTCGATCGGATTGGGCACTTGCTGGAGCCTTTCGTGCGCGGCGGTTCCTCCGGCGGCACACGCCCAACCACGGCGGCGGCGATAATGATCGTTGATTTTGTTTCGCGCAATGGCGGCCAACCAGGCGGTGAAGCTGTCCGAGGGCTTCTCGCGCCGGAAATCCACGACGTGAGACGCCACGGCCGCGAAAACCTCCTGGACCACGTCGGCGGCATCGGTCGGATCTAGTCCGCCCCGTCGGCACCAGCGATATACGCTCCGCCCGTAGAGTTCGACAAGCCGCTCCCACGCCTCGGGCCGTTTTGCCCGAACTCTCGCTAGAAGGGTCGACGAGATCGATTCCGAGCCGTCAAACGTATGCGGCTCGTGCCCGGATGGTCTGGTCACGTCGGATGCCGATCCCAGGATTCAAGAAAAGAACCAAGCTCACACTACCAGGTATAGTGCGGGAACCAGGGGCAGTCAACGGGTTTAGTGACGTCTTGCTCCGAATGGGCCGCTATGCCACTTTGATGCACCCGGCCAAGCGCTCCAGCGCTCGCCGGGCCTCCGCGCGGACCATCGGACTCGGATCATCCAAGAGTTGAGTTATGGCTGGAACGGCCGATGCGGCCCGCTCGCCGTGAAGACGCAAAGCCCCCGCCGCGTTGCGGCGATTCAACGGACTCGCGTCCTGCAATCGTTCGATCAGCCGCTCAATCAACAAGTCGCGTTCGACACGCACGGGTCATCCTCCTTGATGAAGTCTCCTGTCGCCTCGCGAAGCGAGCGACCTCCCCCGTTTGTCTATCGGCTGGGCAAAGCGTCAACTTTTCCATTGCTGATACGTCGGGAAACCTGGGCAATACAGCAAAACTCTGCGGTGCATTCTCCGAAAAAGCATGGGTTCACAAAACCCGCATAATACAATGAATGGAACACGCCACATGGGGGGGCAACTATTTATTGAATTGTAGAACATAAAAATTATAATGGAGTTAGTTAGCTCGTTCGGCACGTGAATAAAACCACGCCGGTCGAGTCCCGCCTTAGAGTGCCCGCCGGCGGTTCGCCGCCAAAATTATCCCACCTACTTTGGCTGCTTTGCTTCCCGCCTGTTTCAGAGGAAACTTCATCATGACCAACTACACGCGACGCCATTTCCTGCAAGACACGCTCCTCGCCGCGGCCGCAGCGGCGGCGGGATCGACCGCCTTCGCTCGGGCCGACGAACCCGAAAAACAAAACGCCACCCCCAACGAAAAGCTCGGCATCGCCATGGTCGGCGTCCACGGCCAGGGTAAAAATCACATCAAGGAATACCTCAACCGCAAGGACGTGGAAATCCTCTACGTCTGCGATCCCGACCGGAACATCGGGCGGCAACGGGTCGCGGAAATCGCCCAGCGACAACGCCGCAAGCCGCGCTACGTAGCCGACATGCGCAAGGCGTTCGAGGACAAGGCCGTTGATTTCGTCTCGATCGCCACGCCCAACCACTGGCACGCCTTGGCCGCGATTTGGGCCATGCAGGCCGGCAAGGACGTCTACGTCGAAAAACCCGTCAGCCACAACGTCTGGGAAGGCCGTCGCATCGTCGAAATTGCCCGGCAGCAAGACCGGATTTGCCAGACCGGCACCCAATGCCGCACGTTGAAAGGCACCCGCGACGCGGTCCAATGCGTCCACGACGGCAAGATCGGCGAAGTGAAACTCGCCCGAGGAGTTTGCTACAAGCCTCGCGAGCCGATCGGACCGCCAGGCAACTACCAGGTTCCCAAAGAGGTCAATTACAACCTCTATTCAGGTCCGGCTCCCATGACGCCGCTCACCCGGCCCAAGCTCCACTACGACTGGCACTGGCAGTGGCCCTACGGCAACGGCGACCTGGGCAACCAAGGAATCCACGAGATAGACATCGCCCGATGGGGGTTGGGCGTGAATCAGCTCAGCGACGAGGTGGTCAGCTATGGCGGCCGGCTCGGCCATGGTTGGGACGACGACGCGGGCGAAACGGCCAACAGCCAGGTCATCGTCCACCGCTTCGGCGATAAAACCATTGTCCTCGAGGTGCGCAACATGCCTACGCCCCGCCTGATGGACGCGGGAGTCGGCGTCGTTTTCTACGGCACGGACGGCTACGTCGTATTGAACGCCTACTCGGCCGGAGTCCTGCTGGACAACGACCTCAATGTCGTTCGCCGGTTCCAGGGCGGCCAATACGGCGATCACTTCGCCAATTTCATCAAAGCCGTGCGCAGCCGCAAACACGAAGACCTCAACGCCGACATCCTCGACGGTCATTTGTCGAGCGCGCTGTGCCACACGGGCAACATTTCCATGCGGCTCGGCAAGCAGGTTCCGCTGGCCGACGTCGAATACTGGACCAAGTCGCAACCGAGCGGCGACACGACGGTCGACACGTTCGAACGGTTCGCGGCCTACCTCAAGCAGAACCACCTCGACCCGGCCAAAACGACCGTCTCGCTCGGCCCGACGCTGGCGTTCGACCCGACCACCGAAACGTTTAAGAACAACGACGCGGCCAACGCCATGCTCACCCGCGAGTATCGCAAGCCGTTCGTCGTGCCGGCGTAGCGTTCACATGGTTCGTAGTCCGTAGGTCAGGCTGTGCCTGACATGGACAACCTGATAGGCTCATAATAGCCGTGGGCGGAAGCCTACGGAAGACGTCCGAGGTTTCTCGCGTTCTTGTCAGACACGGCCTGACCTACCTCTGAGTTAGCGAGCCGCGAGGGCTTCGTCAACCGCGGCGGCCGTCGTTTCGTCGGCCAGTTCCTGCATGGCCGCGTCAAGCAATTCCCGCGGCGCGAGTTCGGCGACGGCGGTCGGATCGTCCTCCGCGCCGGAATCCCAACGAAATTCTTCCCCGTCGTCGCTCTGCTTGTCGGCCGGCGACGTTTTGGCTTCGTCGCTGGGTGTTTTCTCGTCGATGTGCGACGCCTTCTTGACGTTCTCGTCTTTCTCGTCTTTCTCGTCCGAGGTCGTCTCAACCTCGCCGCCTCCGCCGCCGTCGGTGCCGATTCGGAATCCAAGCGCCGGCTCCTCCCGCAACACGACGGGCGCCGCCGGCGCGAAACGAACCGTGCGGACCGAATCGAATAACAGGCTGTCCACCGCTTCCCGGGCCGCTTGGGCGGCGAGCGTCGGCACGCGGCCGGCGAGCGCCATCGCCTGGTCGAACGCCGCGTCGATCAACCGCGAGACCTGCACTTCCAGCGTGGCGACCGACGAAAGTCCCGCCGCGCCGCCGGACATAATTTCCGTGGCGCGAACGGTAAGAAAAACCGAACCACTGGGACGGTCGATCGGCACATTCCAGCGGATCAGACCCGTCGCGGCGTCGATCGTCGCGCCCGCCGGAGCGCCGGCCTCGAGCGTATAGCGAACCGCGTTGCCCACCTCGTCGGGATCGACGGCCCGGGCCGTCGCGCGGAATTGGCTTCCGGGCGTGGCCACGAGAACGTCGGCCGGCCGGAACTCGGGCCCATTGTCCACCTCGTTCACGGTGACTTGGAACGTCTTTTGATCGGTCGCTCCGGCCGAATCCGTCACGACGATCGTGATCGGATACTGCCCGCCGCCGTAGGCTTCACCCGGCCGCCAGGTGAAACGCCCTGTCGCGGCGTCGATCGCCGCGCCGACGGGACTTCCCGAAACAAGGCTATAGGTCAGTACGTTGGCGGGCAGGTCGGAATCGGTCGCCGCAACGTTCACCGTCAACAATGCCCCTTCGTCGACCGCCACGTCGGGAATCGCCGCCAGCACCGGCGATTCATTCTTCTCCGTCACGGTGATCGTGATCTTTTGTGCGGTCGTGGCGCCACCCGTGTCGGTCGCGCGGATCCAGACGTCGTAACTGCCCGGCCCTTGCGATTCGGTCGGCGTCCAGGTGAAAACGCCGGTGTTCGAGTTGATCGCCGCGCCGGCGGGCGAGCCGGCGTCGAGGCTGACTAGAATCTCGCCGATTCCGGAGGTCGCGTCGGGATCGGTCGCAATCACCTCGAACGTCAACAACGAGCCTTCCTCGATTGCCTGGTTCCCGAGATTCCAAATCTGGGGCGGCCGGTTAATGTTGATTTCAAACGGATGCTGCGTCTGGTTGCCGGCGGCGTCCTGGACAAATACGATGACCTCCTGGCTGTCTCCGTGCAAGTCGGCGGGCGTCCAGGTGATCCATCCCGTCTGGCTGTTGATCAACATGCCGGAAGGCGACTTGTTGAGCGAGTACGTCGCGCCGCCGGCCGCCTCGGCGTCGGACTCGACGTCGTAGATGTACTGCACGCCGCCCACCGCCGTCGTGACCGGCGCGGACGTGACCATCGGCGACGTCGCGTCGACGGTGATCGAAAGCGCGGCCGACGCGCCGCTTTCGAGCGTAACCACCTGATCCGAATTGCCGATCTCGACCGCTTTGTCGAAAAACCCTTGCACGGCCGTGATCGAATGGGCCCCGTCGGCCAACGTATGGGCTTCGTTCGTCACGACCACGGCTGACGTGCTCGTGGCCGTGGCCTCGCCGATCAGCGTGCCGTCGGCGTAAAGCCGGACCGTCGCGCCGCTGACCACCCCGTTCACGCGGAACCAGAGCGAGTGGTCGTCCGCGTTGTTCAGGTTCGTCAAGCGGTCGGTCGTGCTCGTGCCCGTGTCGCTGCTAGAGAGGAGTTCAATGCTGGTTGGCGCGGCCGGCGTGACGAACACCGGCACGGCCTGGGTGTCCCAGGCGCTGTTCGACGTGTTCGACACGCCCAGGTAGATGCCGTAAATGCCGCCCGCGGTGGCAGCGGCCGTCACCGTCACGACACCCGTTGATCCGTTCACGGAAAGTTGAATCCCCGTCGTCCCCGTGAAAACCGCGCCGTCGTAATCGACCGCGTCGCCCTCGACGTCCGTCGAGGTAAGTGTCGCCGTTGCCGAACCACCCGCATTCAGTTCAATGGGAGCGACCGGTCCGAGATAGGGATTGCTGTTCGTCGAGTCGGCCGCCACGGTGACGTGGAACGTCCGCTGTTCCGTCCCGCCGTTGCCGTCGCTGATCGTGACCGTCACGTCGCCCTCGCCCGTGTAACCGTGGGGCGCGGAAAGAACAAGCACGCCGTTTTCCTGATCGAGAAACACCTCGACCGACGACATGACCACGTCCGTCAATGGCGCGCTGTTGCTGTCCGTCTCGACGTTCTGAACGGCGTCGCGCACGCTCTCGCCTTCGACCAGATAGCCGAATACCGAATGATTGAAATCCAGATGCCGCGTGGCGGCGCCCGTGATGAAAAACTGCGAATCGTTCGTGTCGTCGCCGCCCTTGGCCATCGACAGGATGCCCTTGCTCGTGTGCATGAGCAGGGGATTGAACTCGTCGTCAAAATCGACGCCGGACCCGCCCGTGCCGTTTCCGTCGGGATCGCCGCCTTGGATCACGAACGGGCTGCCGTCCGAGTATTCGGCCACGCGGTGGAACGTCAGGCCGTCGTAAAAATCCGACTCGGCCAACTCAATGATCCGGCCGGTCGTGCCCGGGGCCAAATTCTCGAACAGCTCGAAAACCATCTCGCCGTAGCCCGCGATGTTGATCCTCATGCTGCGGTTCGTGTTCGAAAGCGTCGTCCCCAGGTTCGCGTTCGTGCTGCTGACCGAGAAGGTCAGCGCGTCGCCGTCGACGTCGAAGCCGTCCAACGCGATGTAAAGCGGCGTGCCCGCCGAGAGCGTCACGTCGCTCAACGCCGCCAGTGTCGGCGCGGCCGACAGAGTCCATCGCGGTTCAAGCGTTTCCAGACGGGATCGGCGGAAAGGACGCGCCGGGTTGGCTCGGCCGATGCCAAGCGAGGATGGTCGCGCGGAACGAACGCCCTTCTTCGACGAGGAGGTTGCCATCTTGCGATTCTTCTCTGTTACGTTTGCCCATTCGATGTGCCCATTAGAAATAGTCTAAACGGAACCCTCCTTCCGCGATACTCCCCGGAAAGGTGGACCGTGACTTCTTGCGGCGCGAAAGGTAAAACACGCCGTATTAGAAATCGAGTGTAATCGGCCCGGACCGATTCAGCCCATGGAAAAGCCGCCCCAATGCCCCTAGACAGCCGCACAAGGTCCTCGCTAAACGATTAAACCGATTACAACAGGAGGACAGACATTCCTGTCTGTCAAGGTGTAAAAGCATAGGCAAAGGGCAAGGGCTGTTGCGACAGACAGGAATGTCTGTCCTCCTGATCTATTTCAAATCACAAATGGTTGGCCAGGATAAACTCTCCTTTAGCTTTTCGAGTCCTCCACAAGCTCACCCCCGTGCATCAACTCCAGCCGCAAAAAATCCAACGCCTTCTTGGCGCAAAAAACCTTCCTTAACTCCGGATGACTGGCCAACGGAACACTCACGGCACGGCTGCCGTTGGGCGTGACCAACGCAAAAACAACCGGCTCGGGTCCGTCGCTCGACGGAGTAACACGGGGAAACGGCCCCACCGCCAAGCCGCAATCCGTCCCAAACTTCCGACAAACCGCCTGGGCCGCCGCTTCGGCCAGAGACACGCCGTCGCGCGGTGGATCGGTGAGCAACTCGAAGGGCAGTTCCAAGGGATTGGGCCCCTTCGTCCCGTGAGTCATCACAACACCCCCGAGGATTTCAAGCCCGCCGGTCGCCGCGGCGGCCAACCACTGGGCAATAAATCCCTCGGTCGCCCATTCGGCCGTTGCAAGCGTCCAGCCGCGCCGACGAAGGAGCCGTACCGCTGCGTCTTGAAGCTCGTCATCGTCCTCGCCGAAAACCAAGTGGCCCAGCCGCTGACGGATCACGGCCAGCGTCGGTTCCATGGCGGCGCGACACTCACCCGCCGTAGCGCCGTCGGCCGTCACGCTCAAAGTGATCGTCGCCTGGCTGGCCGTGATGCCGACCCGGGGCTGCCGTCCCCGCTCGGTCAGACCCGGCAACATGCCCTCGATGGAACTCTCCCCTGCCCCGAAACACTTGACTCGCCGGGTCAAAATCATCCGCCCGCCACCCAGTTGACGTAATTCCTCGGCCAAGGTCTGGTTCCACATCTCGCGCATCTCGGCCGGTACGCCGGGAAGACAGTAAACCCGGGCCGCCGGCCGACCCGCCCGGGGAACATCAATCGCAAGGCCCGGGGCCGTGCCGTATGGGTTTGGAACCAGACGGCCGCCCTCGGGATACATGGCCTGGACCTTGTTTTGCTCCGGCATTTTCCAGCCACGCCGGGCAAACAGGCAACGAATGTGTTCCACAACCGCCGGGTCGCAAATCAGGGGGCGACCAACCGTTGCCGCCATGGCCTCGCGTGTCAGGTCGTCGGCCGTGGGGCCCAATCCGCCGGTGCAGACCACCACGTCGGCGCGGTCGATCGCCGCACAAAACGCCTCGATGGTCGCCTGCATCTGGTCGCCCACCGTGGTGTGACAAACTACCCATATCCCCAGTTCCTCCAGCCGCCGACTGAGCCACTGGGCATTGGTATCCAGTGACCGACCACTGGTCAGTTCATCACCCAGGGAAATCACTTCCGCCTGCATCACGGGTCCGCCTTGCTTGAATATCTTGGACTAACAAAAGGGGACTGGCTCCGTCGCCTCAATAAACCTATTCACGCCAATACGGCCCGCGGCGACGGTGCCTGTCCCCTTTTGTGACGCTATTTGGGGATGCTGGCTCCGTCGCCTCGATAAACCTATTCCCGCCAATACGGCCGACGGCGACGGCGCCTGTCCCCTTATGTGACGGACCAATCTCTACGTCTATTGTGGCTGGTGAAAAGTTTGCGCCAAGACGTTCGGATGCAAGGAAGATCAGGCGCTAGGATGCCGATATTACTTTCTGTATCGAAAATGTGTCGCTACCCGAATCCACCGCGGATAGCCTCTGAAACAAGCCGGTAACCCCCGGAATTTCCCGACAAAATGGACCTCGGAGGTGGCTGAACCGGTGGTGGCCGAAAAATTCCGAAAAGAATCTTGAACCACCGTCGAACTCGTTGCGTAGCACGTACAGTAATGTCCGCGATCCCCCCTGGGCGTCGCCAGGCCGGGTGTGAAAGGTGGATCCAACGGGCCGACAAAGCCCAGGTTTCTGCTGAAAAGGTGGATGATCGCCACGACCGCCCCCCTAAGGGGGTGTTTTTGCAGAGGGCCGGTTGTAGCGGTGATTTCCCGCCTGTTGGGAATCGCCGAATGCCCGGCGAGGTTAATGCCATGCGACCTGGCGTACGGAAGAACGGTTTCTTCGAGAAACAACACGTTATAAACTGCGTATTTATTCCATTCTTTTTACCTTTTGTACTTGATGAGAGGCTGGGCCGCGCGTAGACTTGATGAATCTGCAACCTGATTTTCGCCCATTCGGACGAGGGATCGAGTTGAAATGGACAGGTTCACCCCGGCGGGGCGCGGCGGCAAAAACGCTCGAAAGCCAGCCAAGTGTGTAGCCTCGTGGCCTAGGTCCGCTCTTGCCGACGACGCCATGTTGTTCAGATAAGTTAGGGTAACCAACCGAGCGGCGATTGACCTCGGATAAACAAGTGTTTAACGAGGCCCAGAATCACGTCGTCCGGCCAATTTAGGTGCGTCGGAACCGCACCACGTACCGATTTGAGAGACGCCTGCCCTGGCTCGAGATATCTCCTCGCCGGGCAACGCCGCAAGGTTGAGCACCATGAGTTTGGCTAAAGGTAATCTCACGCGCCGACACAAGCTTGTGCTGGCACTGGTGCTGGCACTGGTGCTGGCGTTGCCCTTGCTGGTGGTGCTGGGCAAGTGCTCGTTCATGCCCACCTCCGACTTCCTGAACCGGACCCTTTCGCTCGGCGACATCGGCGATTGGTCCAAAAACATGGAGAACCGCCTGCTCTACATCCTCACGGTTCCCATGGGCGCCATCTTCGTGGTGCTTTTCCGCCTGACGCTGGGCATCCGTCTGCTCGGACCGTTCCGTTCGATCCTTCTGGCCTTGTCCTTCGGGATTACCGGGATATGGATGGGCATCGGCTTCATGGCCCTAGTGATACTGGCGGCGGTGGGAGTGCGCCCCGTGACGAAAGCAATGAAACTGCCCTATTTCGCTCGAATGTCCGTCTTTTTAAGCGTGGTTTCCATCCTCCTCATTTCAGTAATCCTCCTGGGGCATTCGCTCAACGCGAGAGAAGCCATTAATTTGGGGTTCTTCTCGCTTTATGCGAAAGACCTTGCGAAAGACCTCTTGAATGTCGCGTTCTTTCCTATTTTCGTTCTGTGCCTGGTCGGCGACGCCTTTTCGAGAGTCATGACGAAGGAAGGCCTCGGCTCCGCCCTGTGGCGAGCCGCCACGACGGTCGTCGTGGGCATCCTTTTGACCTGGACCTTCCGGATTCCCGGGCTCCGTCAAATCCTGCTCCACTACCCGGAAATGCTAATCACTCAAGTCGGTCTGATCGTGGTGATTGCCGAGTACTTCGATTTCCGCCTGCTCCAATGGATGAACCCGGGCACGGACGTGGACTCGGAGGGTTATCCCGACGACGTGGACCGGCAGAAACAAAAATCAGCGGATTTGGCGGCCTAGGACCAAACCATCTCGAAATGGAAATCGTAAGGGAAGTCATAGGGAGGATCATTCGATGAAGGTCGCCGTCGTGTGGAACAGTGAGCATGGCCGCGTGCTGGCGCTTCAGGGCCAGCCTTGCCCGGAGAAATACGGACGCAAGGCGGTCGAGAACGTCGCCGATGGCCTCCGCATGGGCGGCCACGAAGTCATGATGCTCGAAGGCGACGTCACGCTCTTGGACAACCTCCGCGACTTCTTCGGCCTCGACGGCGAAAGCTGGCCGGCCGACGCCATGGTCTTCAACATGGTCTACGGCCTTCAGGGCGAGTGCCGCTACACCCACATCCCCGCCATGCTCGAAATGGCCGGCATCCCCTACACCGGCTCAAGTCCCCTCGGCCATGCCTTGGCCTTGGACAAAGTCGTCACAAAAGTCCTGATCGAGTCGGCCGGCCTGCCCACGCCCGCGTGGATGGTCACGTCCGACCCGGGCAAAGACTCAGGCAAGCTCCGCTTCCCGCTGATCGTCAAGCCGCGCCACGAATCGACCAGCTTCGGCCTTCGCGTGGTCCGCGACCGCAAGGAACTGTCCGACGCGATCGACAACATCGTCAAGACCTACGAACAGGACGCACTGGTCGAGGAGTTCATCGACGGCCGCGAAGTGTGCATTGGAATCCTCGGAAACGGCTCCTCGGTCGAAACATTTCCGATCGTCGAGCTTACCTTCGAAGGCTGCAATCTCCGCGCGTTCACCTGGGAAGACAAAATGCACAAACGCGCCGTCGAACCCCAACGTCATTGCCCGGCCGACGTGCCGGAACCGCTGGCCCGACGCCTGCGCGAAATCGCCGTGGGCACATTCCAGGCCGTTCACTGCAAGGACTACTCCCGCGTCGATATCCGCATCGACGACTCAGGCAGTCCGTTCGTTTTGGAAATCAACTCGATGGCCTCGTTGGGCGGCGGGGCTTCCTACGTCATGGCCGCCGGCGCGGCCGGATACACTTTCTCGTCGTTGGTATGCCGAATCGTGGATGTGGCACACCAGCGTTACGTCGCCGCGCAATTCGCGGGTCCCGTTGCTCGCCAGGCGAATCGCGCCAACTTACTATGTCAGACATCCACGCAGACCGCACCTTCCGAGCCGCAGCAAAGCAACGGTTTGCGGCTCCGCGAGGAATTTGCAGCGTAGGAGATACGCATGGGAATCTCAAGAGTCCCGACCAGCTCAAGTGCAGAGTCCACCATTGAACTTTACAACCGCGTGGCCGTGGAAGAGCGTCGCAACGACACGGCCACGACCACCGCGGGCGAGACCCGCGCCGCCTCGCTTGCCGACCTCGCGCCGCCGGTCATCCCGTACTGCGTAAGCCCCTTCTACGCCGAGCAAATCCGCCGCAGCGGCCATTACGACCAACTGCGCTACATCATCGAACCGTCCGACGAAGAGTCGTGCAGCCCCGGCTCCTGGGACACCAGCGGCGAGCACATGAGCACGATCGTCAAGGGCCTTCAGCACAAGTACCAGCAGACCGCCCTGATGCTCGTCACCGACAAGTGCTTTTCGTACTGCCGGTTCTGCTTCCGCAAGCGGTTCGTCGGCCGTGTGTCCGATGAGGTCGCCTCCGACTATCCGGCGATCGGCCGCTACATCGCCGCCCATCCCGAAATCACCAACCTGCTGATCTCCGGCGGCGATCCGTTCGTCCTGACCACCGACCAGCTCAACGGCATCCTCGACCACGTGCTGACGATCCCGCACCTCCGCTCGATCCGCTTCGGCACCAAGTCTATCGTCCACCACCCGGCCCGGTTCGAGGATCCGGGAATTACCGCGATGTTCTCGCGGATCCGCCAGGCGGGCAAAACCCCGCTGCTGATTACCCACGTCGATCATTTTGGAGAAATCTCGGAACTCACCGAACGCGTCGCCCGCAACATGATCGCCCAGGGCGTTCAGTTGCTCAACCAGACGGTGCTCTTGCGCCGCGTCAACGACCAGCCCGAAATCCTCACCGAAACCTTCCGCCGCCTCCACTGCCTCGGCATCCGGCCCTATTACCTGTTCCAGGCCCGGCCCGTCCGCCAGGGATCGCACTTCCAAGTGCCGTTCGTCCGCGGCGTGCCGCTCGTCCAGGACGCCCAGCGACGCCTCGGCGGCATCGAAAAAACGTTCCGCTTCATCATGTCGCACCACACGGGCAAGATCGAGATCCTCGACCTGACCGACGACGGGCGGCTCTACATGCGATACCACCAGAACCGCGACCCGATGAAGGTCGGCCGCATCTTCTCGCGACCGTGCCGCGACGGCGATTGCTGGCTCGACGACATGGCCACCGAGGGCTCGCTCGAAGCGGCGTAAAAGACGTAGGGTGCGTCGGGACGCACCATAAAAGATAACGTAGGGTGGGGCGAGGGCCGCATCACCAATCACCCTCGCCCACCGCCGTACGTTCCTAACCGATTCGCCCCGTCCCGCCAATCTCGCCCCACCAAACCCGCTATTTCTTCTGCTTCAGCACCAGCACCGGGCAATGCGCCAACCGCACGACCCGCTCGGCCACCGAGCCCAGCAACAGGTGCCGAAATCCTGTGCGCCCATGCGACGAGACGACGATGAGGCCCGCTTCGATCTCCTCGGCGTAGGCGACGATTTCATGGCCCGGATCGCCGAACCGCACGACGACATGCACCGCTTCGTCCACGCCTTGCCGTCGCATCTCCTCGGCCAGCGCGGCCTCCGCGTGCTCCCGCCGGCTCATGTCGTCGATCGTGTCCCAGATCACGCCCGGATCGGTCACTTCCATGACCGGCAGCACGTGAATGACGTACACGTTCGCCGGATCTTGGATCATCTCGCGGGCAGTCTGAAGTGCGACCCGCGAGTCCGTGGAGAAATCCACCGGCACCAAGACGTTCTTCCGCGGCAACCAGTTCATGGCCTTCCCCTTGCGGAAAAAACTAGTAGGGGGCGTGCTTGCACGCACCACGGCGAGTTTGTACTCATTCGTACTCATCACGCTCCGCGTGATGTCACGATAGACCGGCATTCACATTATGTGGCAACCTCACGCGGAGCGTGAGGAATACGGATGGTGCGTCTGGACGCACCAAATAAAACTAATTCCACCACCAGCGAGTCGGCTTGCCGGCGGTCGCACTTTCACGAACGCTCGAAAGCGAAGCGTTTTCCTTGACGTCCTTGATCGCCGCATACGAATCAATCGCCACGCCGCCCGACGCACTGATGACCCAACGACGGCCAGCCTTCAACGCGCTGGCCACGCTGTCAACCTGCTTCGGGGCGGGCATCTTCTCGATCTCGACCTGGGTCGGATCCAAAAGCGTCGGAAAACTGTAGCCCGCCTTCGCGGTCAAGTCTTCCTTCACCACCAACGCCGAAACGATCGCCAGTTGCATGCAGTTGCGAAGCTCGCCGAACACCGGATCGGCCAGAGCCAGTTTCTCGTATTTCTGGGTGAACAAATCGGCCCAGCGCTCGGCCAACGGGTCGCTCTTGGCGGTCTCCTCGCGCTGGCCGCTCGCGTTGAAATAGGCCGACTCGGTCATCGCCTTGACCGACGCCCCTTGCAGCTCCCAAGCCAGACCGTCGGGACTCCGCATGACCGATTCGTAACGCGGTTCCAGCCACCATCGCGGCAACATGTTGCCCACGCTGCCGCCGGACAACTTGACCATCTGCAGGAAGCTCGGCATGCCCGAAACCGGCGCACGGTCCAGGTGCATCCCCAGCCGCTTCATCCGGTAGTCGGCCGCCACCATCACCCGGGCAAAATGGCTCGTGTCCGGCACCACCGTCAGCGTGATTTTTTGCGGACCCAACGCCTCCGCGATATTGGCCTGGGTCATCTGCGGGTTGCCCATCGTGCTCAGCGTGCTCATGTACTCGCGCAACCGGACAATGCCCTCCGGCCGCGGGTCGATCGAGCAGGAAATAACCTGCTCCATCGCCGGCCGCGCCGTCCGCATGGCCACCAACAAATCGTCCAACAACAGCACCGGCCGGCCCGTGCCGACGCCGACCACCGCGCCCTTGTCGTTCACTTTCCAGCCCTCGCC
>DATECS010000139.1:0-3857 GCA_035286785.1 Thermoguttaceae bacterium
ATCGTCGATGGCGGAGACTACGGACCGTTTGACGGGACGGGCGACACCGCCGACTGGACCTTCAACGGAACTAATTACGAGGGGGCGATCGCTTTAGCTCGTGTTCCCGCACCCGGCTTCGAACGCCGAGTCGTCTGCGAATACGACCTTAGCGTGCTCACGGCGCAGCCGCCGGTTATCGCGACGTTGACGTTTCGTGTGCGCGGTTCCGGCCTTTTTCCGGCATTAAACGCTGGTATGGAGGTTTACGCGTACCCGGCGGACCTCATTGAGCAACTAAGCGATTTTTCTGTAGGTCCGTCCGTTTTTGTCGCAGAACAGTTCATCTCGCCATTTCAGCCAGCCACGCTGTACGAAATCAATATCAGTTCGTTGGTTGACGTGGCACTAGCGAATGGCACTAAGAAGGTCGCATTTCGGTTTCAGATCGACCCTGATACTGCTCCAAACTCTAACCAAGTGTTTATCGACGCGCTGGATTCCGACCCTTCGTCCAAACCATTCATTAGGCTAGAAGGGATACGGGGTGATTTTGACGACGATGGCGACGTGGATTTCGAGGATTATGCCCTCTTGGCCCCCTGCATCGCAGGCCCCAACCAGCCGACAACCCCAGCTTGCCGCATGTGCGATGGCGACCTCGATGGCGATGTGGATCTCAACGACGTGGCGGAGTTTCTGTTCGCGATGACCTTGTTCAAACGCTAACCATCGACCTCAATCGCCAGCTGAACTGTCTCTTTAGTAGATAGGGTTACGCGTCTCTTCGGTCAAGGTCAAAACCGAAATTAGCCCAGGTTGCGCAGCTCGTGAAGAATCGTAGCGATTTTTGACCGGAATTCGAGGACGGAATGGCGTTTGCGATAGCGCCAGGCGTAGTCCGTTCGGTGAGAGCGTGTGTAGTGAGGACCTACCCCCTTGCATCCGTAATAGGAGTGGTAGATTGCACGCGGGGAGGCAGGGATGTTTCTTCGCGAATACCACCGGACCAAGGACGGCAAGCGACACACCTACTTCGCGTTGGTCGAATCACAACGAACTGAGCGCGGGCCGCGGCAACGAATTGTCGCTCAACTCGGCGAACTGACGCGGGATCAACAACGTCGCTGGCAGCGTACGGCCATTTTTCATGCCAGGCACCAGGCTTGCCCTGAGCCTCGAAGGGACGGCGGGGAACTGCCGTTGTTCGTCGATGAGGGACCCGCGCCGCTGCCCGACGATCCCGACGTCGTGCGTATTCATCTGGGGAAGGTGGGCTGGACCAACGCCCGCGCCTTCGGCGACGTCTGGCTGGGGTTGCAACTCTGGAAGAAGCTGGGACTCGACGAGATCGTCGCTCGATACGTTCCGCAAGGGGGTGAGACCGTTGCGCCGGCGGCGATGGTGGCCATCGAAGTCATCTCCCGTCTGTGCGTGGGGAACGGCGGCGAGACCTCGGAGTTCGCCCTGGCCGAGCATGGGTATCGCCGCACGGCCTTGGAAGACTTGCTGGGCGTGCCGGATGAGGTGGTGACCAAAGATCGACTCTATCGCACGTTGGACGCCCTGTTTTCGGGTAAAGAGAAGATTGAGCAAGACCTGAAGGAGCGGTTGGGGGAACTCTTCTCCTTGAACTTCGACCTGCTGCTGTGCGATCTGACCAGCAGCTTCTTCGAGGGGTTGGCCGAGGACA
Organism: Thermoguttaceae bacterium; assembly: GCA_035286785.1. Taxonomy (GTDB): domain Bacteria; phylum Planctomycetota; class Planctomycetia; order Pirellulales; family Thermoguttaceae; genus UBA11386. Next base: position 1,673 of record DATECS010000139.1, read on the forward strand.
ACGACCTGGCCGAGCGGGGCTATTCGCGCGATCACCGTGCGGACTGCAAGCAGGTCGTCCTGGCGCTGGTGGTGACGCCCGACGGGTTCCCCCTGTACCACGAGGTGTTCGCGGGCAACACCCATGATGCGACGGCGTTCCCCACCATCGTGGGGACGATGGAGAAGCGTTTCGGAACGGCGCGGCGGGTGTGGGTGGTGGATCGCGGCATCGCCTCGCAGGCCAACATCGCGTATCTGAAAGAGCGGAAGCAATCCTACTTGGTGGGTACGCCGCGCAGTCAACTGAGCGAGTTCGAGGCCGAGCTGTGCACAAAGGATTGGCAGAGTGTTCGTGAGGCCGTGGAGATCAAGACCGTGCAACGAGAGGGCGAAACCTACGTGCTGGCGCGGAGCACGCAACGTCGGCTCAAGGAGCGGGCCATTCGCCGGCGGCAACTGCTCGGCTGGCATGGGGACCTCAAGAAGCTCGCGGCGCGGGTCTCGAAGGGACATCTCCAGAACGCCGACAAAGTGATGGAACAGGTGGGTCGTCTTCGCGAACGCTGGCCGGCGGCATCGAAGTTCGCCTCGATGGAGGTATCTCGAGACGATGGCGGCAGCGCGAGACGCGTGACCTGGCGGTACGATCGTCCCAAGCTTCGCGCCGCCTTGGGCCGCGACGGTGCATACCTGCTCTTGAGTGATCAGACGGACTGGACGGCCGAGCAGCTCTGGTCGACCTACATGCAACTCACCCGCGCGGAAGAGGGCTTCCGGGCGATGAAATCGAACCTGCTGCTGAGACCGATGTGGCATCAATTGTCGGGGCGCGTGCAGGCCCACGTCTTTGTCTGCGTGCTGGCCTATGCCCTGTGGAAAGCACTTGACCACATGCTGCATCACGCAGGGTTGATGACCCACATTCGTAAGCCCGACCCACGTCGTCCGAGGAGTTCGCCGAAGGATCGCCCGATGAGTCCGGCTGCGGCCTTGCGGCTCCTGCACGACGTGCCCATCGGCGACATCTTGTTGACCACCGTGGAGGGCCGAACCCTTCGTCTCCGCCGGGTCGCTCGCCCCAACCGCGAACAGGCCGAGCTACTGGCCGCCCTCAAGCTCACCCTGCCCGAACGCCTTTGTGCCGACCGCGACGTGACCGACTCCGACAGCTTCCGCTTACCAACCGAAAGGATACCCCCGAAAATGTAGTGAAGACTTTTGGGCACAATCGGCCCCGGCGCTATCGCCAGGGTCGATTCACTCGCACAACTGCGCAACCTGGGTTAGCATAGGAGACGGTGCGCGCTCAGCGAGAAAAATGGCGAATGCGAGAAAAACGCTGGATTTCCAAACGAACCCACCGCAGAATCGCTAAGTCCTTGTGATACCAAGAGTTATGAAAATGCCCAATTCACGGCAAAGCCAAACCAAAGCCACTCAAAGCCACCCGCGTTCGCCTGCCCCCGTCCGAAATGGCTGGCTTGCGTCGGTAGGGATACCCTAACATTTTTCTAACATTTGTCTTGCGGGCTAGTCGATGATGGGGTAAATTGCCACGATGTCTTTGTTGGTGACGGGCAGCATTGCGATCGACACGGTCGCCTCACCCTACGGGCGGGCGGAGAACGTTTTGGGTGGGTCGGCGGTGTACTTTTCCTTTGCGGCCTCACAGTACGTGCCGGTGCGGCTGGTCGGGGTCGTGGGGGATGATTTCCCGGATGCGTTTCGGAAGGTGCTGGCTTCGAGGGAGATCGACCTCCGCGGGCTGGAAGTTCGCAAGGGGAGCAAGACCTTCCGCTGGAGCGGTCGGTTTGAAGGCGACATGAACGCCGCTGAAACGGTGGAGGTGGACCTCAACGTCCTCGCCGAACGCGGGCCGAAGGTGCCCGAAGTCTTCGCCGACAGCCAGACCGTCTTCCTCGCCAATACCCACCCTACGCTGCAACGCGACTTGCTGTCCCAACTGCGTTCCCCGAAGTTGATCGTATGCGACACCATGAACCTCTGGATCACCACGGAGCGGGATTCCTTGTTGGAGACGCTGCGGGTGGTGACGGGCGTGATCGTCAATGACGGCGAGGCCCGGCAACTCACCGGGAAAACAAACCTCTTAGAGGCCGGCGAGGACATGCTCTCGCTAGGGCCTCGGTTCGTAATGATCAAAAAGGGCGAGCACGGCGGACTCCTTGTATCGGGCGACGGCG
>DATECS010000140.1:0-2171 GCA_035286785.1 Thermoguttaceae bacterium
GGCTCGACGCGCAGCCGCGGCGAGTCTCCGCCGGCGACGGGAAGGAGGTATTCGCGAGCGCCGTCGGCGGCGCTTCGGGACTGCAATTGTCCGTCGGCGGCCCGAAGCAGGTTGGCCTCGAATTCGGCGGCGCTGACGTTCCAGAGGTTCACGTTTTGGCGTACGGGAGCGGGCGACGCTTGGGACGGCGTTGGGGGCGACGGCGGCGACGTTTGCCGGGCCTGAACGGGCATCGGAGGGGAGTGGTGCGCGGGCATGGGTTCAGTCGCGGACGCGCGCGGCGGGGCGAGTTGGGCCGCGATGCGGTCGTGGACGGCCGGGGGAGCGAGAACGATGATCTCGTGGGTCCGGGTGTCGGGAAGAACGCTCACGTTGGGGAGGCCGGCGAATTGGCGTGAGAGGGCCGCAGCCCAGGATTGGGAATCGCCCGGCCGGACACGGTAGGTTCGGGTTTCGGCGAAGGATCCTGCAGCGGAATCGGACGTGGGACCGCGAAATGGTCCGGCGGCGGCAACCAGGCAAACGAGGAGACTTAGTAGAACGACAGCGCCGAGGCCGGCCTGGGAGCGTTTTGATTCGGTGAGACGAGCGATCATGGCGGACACTTTGTATTGCCCCCGCGATGGAGTTATCTGACGGCGTTCTGTCTTCGCAGACAGTCGTTACGATCGGTATAATCGGAAAAGTCAGCCCAGTTTCTCGAATGTAAATGATCTTGTTTTTTTGGGCGTGGTTCGCCTCGGCCTCCTGTCTTGCCGAAGTTCACTGGGGGTGGGAAAGTGAGGGGATGGTGGATGGTGGATGGATAAGTGGCGAAGGGGCGGTTTTTGCAGCAGAGAAAGTTTGTTGCGGTGGAATGATAGGGTCCGTGGGCTTCCGCCGACGGCTATTATTTTTTATGGGGGGCGGGGTGGTTTTTTATGGGAGGCGGGGGTGGTGATGGTAAGATAGGGAGTCGGTTGAGGGCTCCCCTGCCCTGCCCCGTTGAAAGGCGAGAGATGAAGATAGCGCGTTGGACAATTTGTTTTGCGGCGATTTTGTTATTGGGAATCGCCGGGTTGGCAAACGGGCAAACCACGGGACAGGATACGAACTTGACGCAGTCGAGCTCCGCGTCACAAGGTCAGGCGGTGGGGGCCGGGATGCAGGAGACCCTTCAAGGCTTCACCACCGGGGTTCCCGAGTTGCAGCAAGCACAGCAACTGCGTGACACGCAGGCGCGGGGCGGGTTTGTCGGCACGGAAACGGGCGAGACGCCGTCTTTCATCGGGGCGACGGAGGGCGGCGCCGCCGGCGCGACCCAGCAACGGCGGACGGGCGGCCGCGCGGCGGGCACGGCCGGCCGCAGGGGCATGCAACCGTCGCAGGGACGAGGGTTGGTGATCCGGCCGACGCTCCGCGTGGGGTTCGCCTATACGCCGACGGTTTCGCCGGCTATCGGCCAAAATGCGCACGAATGCCTGCAACGAATACCGGAGTTTGGGAAGAATTCGTCGATCCGGGCGCGGGTGGAGAAAAACGTCGTGGTGCTCGAGGGAACGGTGGCCAGCCGGCACGAGTCGGCGTTGGCGATGCAGATGGTGGCGTTGGAGCCGGGGGTGGTGAAGGTTGACAACCGGTTGACGGTGGTTGCACCAAAGTGAAGTCGCCGGGTCATGACCCGGCCTACGGTCTGTTTGGCGGCGTCGTGCGCGATCGGTTGTTTTCGGGGCGTGAACGGCGTGGGGCGGAGGACGATTCGCCGGCGATACGGGCGAGGGCTTTTTGCAGTTCGGCCGTGTCGATGCTATCGTCGAAGCGGACGACGTCGATCGTCGAAACGACCGGCTTGGCGGCTTCGTCGAGCTTGACGATCATCTCGGCGACGTGTTGATAGAGGTAGGCCGGCGCGGAAACCAGCAACGAGTTGGACTGGTCGTCGACGCCGATCGAGAGGAGGCCCTTGAATTTGGGGGCCCTTTCGAGTTTTTCCTCGTCGCCCTTTCCGCCGCCGAACGAACGGTAGTAGACGTAGGGATTGTTGGTTTGCTCGCGTTTTTTTCCGTCGAACGCCTTGTCGTTCGGGCTGAGCAGGTCGCGGTAGAGCGATTTGACGGTCTGGGCGATCGTGTCGGCCTTGGAATAGCGGATGCGGAAGATACCCTCCTGGCGAGCGTTTTGCGAATCGACGG
>DATECS010000141.1:0-2575 GCA_035286785.1 Thermoguttaceae bacterium
CCTTGAGCCCCACCCACACAGGTGCATTGCAGTGGTGCTCGGGGTGCTAATCAACCACGATACCGAAATCCCTATTTTTCCGCAGATTTTTGCGATTCTGGCAGCCAAAAAATGTGGGTAAAGACAAGGTCACGACCCGGCCTACGGATCTGTGTTTATCTGTGTCCATCTGTGGTTCCCTTTACTCGTCCGTGGCGAGGCCGACGAAGGGATTGGTTCGTTTTTCGCGGCCGACGGTCGTGGCGGGGCCGTGGCCGGGAAAGAGCTGCGTGTCGTCCGGCAACGTGAACAACTCCCGATGAATCCCGTCGGCCAACGCCTCGAAACTGCCGTCGGGAAAATCGGTTCGCCCGACGCTGCCCGAGAAAATCACGTCGCCCACAAATACCCAGATCGGCTTGGGCCGGCGAACAAGGTAGACGATGTGGCCGCTGGAGTGGCCGGGAATCTCGCGGACCTCGAAGTCGATGCCGGCCGCCGAATAGGTCTGGCCGTGGGCCAGGGTCACATCGGCCGGGGGACTGGTCAGGTCGAACCCGAACATCGAGGAGAGGTTGGCTTTGGGGTTGGTCAGTTTGGCCGCCTCGTTCACCCCGATAACCAACGGGCAGTCGGGCCAGCGGTCTTTCAATGCCCGATTGCCGCCGATGTGGTCGCCGTGGGCATGGGTGATCAAAATGGCGGCTGGGGAGAGCCGGCGATTCTCTAGCTCGTCGATAATCTTTTCGGGTTCCAGGCCTGGATCGATTACCACGCAGTCGTCATGCTGGGAAATCTGCACAACAAAGGTATTTTCCTCAAAAGGAATCGACACGATGGTCAGCAGATCGAGTTGCCTGGGTGACACGGGTGGGGCTCTTCGGGGTGGACAAAGATGAGGCGATATGTAAAAATTATACGATCAGTGTATTTGTACGGCCTTTGTAAACCACGTTGGGTGGTCGATCCGTAAAGATTAGGCGACCTCCTGCGGGAAAGACAAACATTGTAATTCCGATCATGGAATTACGCGATATCCTCGGAGAAGGACTAGTTCAAAATCGTGTCGAAGCGCGTCCTTTTGGGGCATTTCAGCACGATTAGGCAACCCCACGGCGGATTGGACGGCGAAGAAGTGGTTTCGGCACGTCGATTGCAAGTTGCCTCGGAAGGATTAGAACCTAAATTTTCAAGGCATACGTATAGGTGGATGGAGACCGGTGAGCGTCGCATGGAGGGAAGCACCCGGCGGCGGCCGCTCGCGCACTTTGGCAAGGAGCGTCAAACATGATCTTGAAAGCGTGGTTTCAGCGGTGTTTCCTGTTCTCGGTCGCCGTTTTGTGGCTGTGTCCCGCATTGGCACAGCAATCGCCCTATCCCACCCAGCCAAACAATACCCCTCCAGCGGCTAGTCAGCAGACGTTGCCGGACTACACGCAGATGCCGGCCGCCGCGGCGTTAGGGGCCTCGGCCGCCTCGACGCCGGCGCAACCCAATCCGCAGTATCAGCTCGCCGAGCGGTCCAATCCGTTGCCCAACCCGACGGGCGTCTCGCGCGATCAGCGGCCGGGCGAGCATCCGTTGATGCCGGCCCTGCGTTGGGCGACCCAAGGCCTGCAACAGATGGAGCAGGGCGTCCAGGACTACTCCTGTATCGTGTTCAAGCGCGAGCGTCAGACGGACGGCACCCTCGGCGAAGAACAGCAGATGTTCGTCAAAATTCGCCACAAGCCGTTCAGCGTCTACATGCACTTTCTCAAGCCGGATGATCTCCGAGGCCAGGAAGTGATTTACGTCGAAGGCGCCAACGAAGGCAAGATGCTCGCCCACGCCGTCGGAATGAGATCGGTATTCGGCACGGTTCCGTTGAAGCCGACCAGTCCGGTGGCCATGAAGGGCCAGCACTATCCGATCACCGAGATGGGCATGATGAAGCTGATTCAGCGTCTGCTCGAGGTGGGCAACCAGGATGCCCGTTACGGCGAATGCAACGTGCGGTTCTCCGAAGGGGGAAAGGTCAACGATCGAGTTTGCACGTGCATCGAGGTCCTGCACCCCGTGCCGCGGACCAACTTCCGCTTCCACATGGCGCGGATTTTCGTCGACAATGAGATGAATATCCCGATTCGCTACGAGGCGCATACGTGGCCGCGCCAGGCCGGAGGCCCGCCCGAGTTGATCGAGGAATACACCTATCTCGACATCAAGGTGAATCGAGGATTCACGGACGCGGATTTCGACGTCCGCAATCCGAACTACGGTTTCAAGGAAGGTCGCCAATCGCGCACGTCGGCAAGCCCGGCGGCCCCGCGACGGTAGTCGGCCCCACGTCCCTCCCTTGGAAAGTGTCCCGTTAGCCGTCGAGCCTGCTCGACGTTGCGGCATTGCTCCGGCGCCGCGCGGGCACGGCGGCTAACGTGTTTTCCATTGTATTACGGGGATCCGTCGGCGATGTCCACTACGCACACCACCTCCGGCCCCGGCGTCCGTCCAAGGCGTCGCGGCTGGTGGAGGTCCGTGGTTCGCCCGTTGTGCGTCGTGGCGGCGGCCGTGGGAGTGGTCATGTGGCTCGAACCGTCGATGATTTTCTTTCCCA
>DATECS010000142.1:0-4110 GCA_035286785.1 Thermoguttaceae bacterium
GCGACGAATCCGTCGCGATCCGCGTCGCGCCGGCGCCCTCGAACCGAGGCAATGGCGGCAGCGGAGTGCCGCGGTCGGCCAGATGGTTCGCCGCCGTCGTCAACCAACGGATGACCTTGTGTTGTTCAGCGCTCGGCGAACGGCAACTCCGCCAGTCGGCCAGCATCCGTTCCAGTTGGGAGCGGCGCACGTCATACCCGTCGCGGTCGCCGCGAAACGCTTCGTACGCGTCCATCCGATAACGCCGCGTCAGGTGCTCGATCGCCGCGCGCTGGCTCAGGGCCAATTCGCTCTCGAACCGGGCCACCTGGACCTGCCAATCGGCCTGATTCTTCACGAACGAGTCGAGCGTCTGCCCAAGTCGGGCGCGCTGCTTCGCGACGGCCGCGGGCGCAAGAACCACGCGGTTGGCTTCGTCCAGCCGGCCCAGCGAGTCCTCGACCCAGGTCGCCCGGGCGGCCGTGTCCAGCCGCTCCAATGGGGCGAACGGACTGCTTGAAACCGGGCCCGCCGCATCGGTCCCGGCGGCCAACAGCCCAAGCGTCGCCAAGGTCAACAGTGACAGCCAATAACGTTGCATGGTGCGAAATCTCTGTACGCTATCCGGTCGAGCCTATCAGCGCGTCGCGGACCGCTCTTCTCATGTCCGAGGGCAGGCCCGCCGTTTCCGAGGGCGGACTGGCCGGTTTCGACGTTCCAATTCTATATACGTTCTTCACTCGCGAAGCCGTGACCCTCCGCATTGCAGCCGCCCGGGCCGTCCTCGACTCATCAGGAGGGTTCCGTGGAATCGAGGCAGTCTTGTCGCTTGTTGTGTGGACCACTCGTCCGTTCGCCGGTTGCCGCGAATCGCCGACGCGGTCCATCCTTGGAATGCGACGAACCGCCAACCGACGACGGGAGTTTGCCGAAGCAACGCTACAGCGCAAATCCGGTGAGACTACCAACTTCTCCAACAGTGCCGACCTCGACGTTTACAAGGGCTCAGTCACTGTTCTCCTATCTTCACAATGTAAACTAACCGGCACTTTTCATCAAGGATTTGGGCGTGGAGAGGTTGCGTTTTCCGGGGAAAACGCAATGGATAGATGGGTTGGTGCCCCCCTTGTGGCGGGCACTTTTGGCGGGATTACTAATATCCCCCACGACCGCTCCAGATGCATCGGCCGTGCTGATCTTGCCCCAATCCACGCCGGGAGCGGTCCATAGACCGTAGTCCTTAGGTCAGGCGCCCCGTGCCTGACATTGTCCTGAAAATAGACATTTTCCCCGCAGCGAGCCCCGATTGTCCCCGTCACGGAAAACAGAACGCCGCCAGGAAGAAGGAAGAAGAAGTAGGCCCGGGAGGATTCGAACCACCGACCAAGGGATTATGAGTCCCCTGCTCTAACCGCTGAGCTACGGGCCCTGAATGCCTGTTTTTCTAGTGTAATTACGCGAGACTCCAGGTTCTCTTGAAAGATTATTGACACCCGTTCTGACACCAACTACAATCGAAGGCATGGAAAGACACCTGTTGGATAGCGGCCGGCAGGTGTCAGACACCACCCGACTCCAGCGAGGTGTCACCGATGCCTGATTCTACCAGTTCTCGGAAGCGTGGCAAAGTCGCCAAGCCACGGCCGGACTTTCCTCTGTTTCCCCATGCGACCGGAAGGTGGGCGAAGAAGGTTCGGGGGCGTCTCTGCTACTTCGGCAAGACATCCGACGATCCCAAAGGAGAACGGGCCCTGGAGCGTTGGCTGGACGAGAAGGAGGAACTGCTCGCCGGTAGGGTGCCCCACCGAGTCGGTGCCGAAGGCCCCGCTGTCCGAGACCTCTGTGAGGACTTTCTGCAAGCGAAGAAGCGGCTGGTGGAGAGCGGAGAGCTATCTCAACAGTCATTTCTCGACTATAAGGAGACGTGTGACGGCATTGTCGGAGCGTTCGGAAAACACCAACGCCTCGACGACCTCCGACCCGAAGACTTCGATCGTCTCCGGGCCCGATTGGCGAAGCGGCTTGGTCCTGTCTCGCTGGGTAACGAGATCAACCGCGTCCGTGTCGTGTTCAAGTTCGGCTTTGACAGCGACTTGGTCGAACGACCAGTCAAATACGGTCCCCATTTCAAACGTCCCAGTAAGCGGGTTCTCCGATTAGCGCGAAAGAAGAACGGACTCCGCATGTTCGAGGCCGCCGAGCTTCGGACGTTGATCGACAAGGCCACCCAGCCCCTCAAGGCAATGATCCTGCTTGGCATCAACGGCGGCCTGGGGGCAAGCGATCTGGCCCGGTTGGAGGCGTCCTCGCTCGATCTGAAAGCCGGCTGGTTGGACTATCCACGGCCTAAGACGGGCATCGACCGCAAGATCCCACTCTGGCCCGAAACGGTTGAGGCGGTGACGGAAGCGATCGCCCAGCGATCGAAGCCCAGAGACATCGAGCACGACGACCTCGTATTCCTGACGAAGCTGGGCAACCCCTGGGTCCGGTTCTCGCCAGTGTACGAGGACGAAGATGAAAACCAGAAGGGCGGCATCCCGCTGGACGCTATCGGCCAGAAGTTCGCAAAGCTGTTGGAAGATGAAGGGCTCAAACGCCTTCGCCTTGGCTTCTATGCCCTCCGCCACACCCTCGAAACCATCGGTGGCGAGGCGAAGGACCAAGTAGCCCTGGATGCCATCATGGGCCACGCTCGCGATGACATGGCCTCTGTCTATCGGGAGCGAATCTCCAACGAACGTCTCCGGGCCGTGACCGACCATGTTCACCGGTGGCTGTTCCCTCCAGAAACGAAGGATGAGGGACAGGCGGTTGGAGAGAAGGCACGGGCCAAATGAGTGTGGGGGGCAGCCGGACCGGAAAGGCTCGGCGTATCCGTATGGTTCCACCGGCCTTATGCCGCGAATTGTATTGTTTCAAGCAGGGCAAGCCTTTCCCGCTGAGCGGACGCACCGCCGGACTCTTGCTCGGCGTGCCCGGCGTTTAGGCTTGTCAGCAAGGTGAGAAGAATGCCGAATCGCACGGATGATCAGATCAGGTTCGCCGCTGCCTGTATCATCCGGGAGGCGGCTCCGTGCCGCGGAGCCGAATTGAAAAACGACGGTCGACGTCGAATTACCCCAGGAAAAAAGTTCGCCAGAGTTTTTGCCCACGGCCCCCCGGGTATGCGATTTGGATCCCTAGCTAGCCTCTCTCCGGCGCTATGATAAAAATGAGCGTTAAACTGGGCAAGATTCGACACGAACTTCGCGTCCGTGACTTGATGATCTAAACCGCCAAGGCTTTCCATGTTGTCGCTTCGCACAGAAGTTCATCCGCCCACCTGTTGCACTTCTGGTGCCACCTCTGGCGTCAATTCTCCGTTTACTCGTCTTACTCGTCCGCCGTTCATGGTGAATGCTGTCCATTCGGCTTAAAATTGCCCCCCCACGCCTCTCGTTAGATTTTCTGTCCACGCCAAGACCCCCAAAGGCAAAGAAAGAATATCGCCCAGCTTGACAATTCCGGTCGCAGTTGCTAGGCTAACCCCGCAAAGTCTTCCAAGGAGGAGGTTTTTTCCTCCGTGGTCAGGCAAAGAGGCAGTATTGGGCTATCCCGCTTGTGGCAAAGAGGACGCATCTGGTCATGGTGGCAGCTAATGTGGGCAATTCGGGGCGGGTTTCTCCAAAGCGCACGCGGCGTTTCGGTCTCCTGCGCGTTTCTGCTGTGCTCTTGTGTTCTCATTTTGGAACGCAGCTTCTTTGGATTCATTTTGTTTCGATTCTATTGGGCGCTGTCCTTGAAGATCTCTTGATGAAGGACGACTCTCATGAACCAGTCTCGCTGGTCGTCGTGGATGCATTCGATTACTCGGCTCGTTGGGCGTGAACGGCCCGGCGGTGACGAGCGAAAGCGGCCGACGTTTTTGCGGACTCGCGGTCTGCAACTGGAGCCGCTCGAACAGCGGCAGATGCTCACGATCCTCTACTGGGATCCGATCGAAGGCGGGGGCGTGGGCCATTGGGACCGGACTGGCAGCTTAGCCTCCATACGGATTGCAAGGAGCAGCGCATATTGATCGTTTCGGCGCGTCGCAACGCGCAGGGAACAACGGGGGAGCAGGACCAATGAACGATTTTTGTATTTTTT
>DATECS010000143.1:0-6801 GCA_035286785.1 Thermoguttaceae bacterium
GTGGTTGATTAGCACCCCGAGCACCACTGCAATGCACCTGTGTGGGTGGGGCTCAAGGAATGCTCGTTTTCCCGAGAGTTTTTGATATTTGGTTTGTGAAGATGTGGGTATTTGTGGGTAAAGACAAGGTCGTGACCCGGCAATGAAACGATTCGGCGAATTCTGCCGGGTCACGACCCGGCCTACGACTACTAATCCCTAATCCCTTCTCTCCCCCCATGCGACTTGCCCTCGTCCACGACTGGCTGACCGGCATGCGCGGGGGCGAAAAATGTCTTGAAGTCCTCTGCCGGCGGTTTCCCCAGTCGCGGTTGTTCACGCTCTTGCACGCGCGGGGCTCGACCTCGCCGGCGATCGAGCGGATGCGGATTACGACCAGCTTCTTGCAGCGGCTGCCCGGCGCCGTGCGGCACTATCGCTGGCTGCTGCCGTTGATGCCTTGGGCGATCGGCCGCATGGCGATGCCGCGCGACGTGGACGCGATCGTCAGTTTCAGCCACTCGGTGGCCAAGGGCGCGCGCCGGCCGCCGGGCGTGCCTCATGTTTGTTATTGCTTCACGCCGATGCGCTACGCCTGGCATCGCCGGGCCGATTACTTTGGGACGGAGGCGAAGGCCGGCCGATTCCCCTCGCCGCTGGCCGCCGCGCGAAACGCGGCGCTCGACCGGCTGTGTCGCTGGGATCGGGCCTCGGCCGAAGGGGTGACTCATTTCATCGCCATCAGCCGCACGGTGGCCCGGCGGATCGAGGAGTGCTACGGGCGCGAGAGCCGCGTCATCTATCCGCCGGTTGATACCCAGTTCTATACGCCGGCCGACGTGCCGCGCGAGGATTTTTATCTCTGGGTCGGCGCGCTGGCCCCTTACAAACGGGCCGACCTGGCCGTCGAAGCGTGCAACCGGCTCGGCCGACGCCTCGTGATGATCGGCTCGGGCACCGAAACGCGGCGGCTGTCAAAACTAGCCGGGCCGACCATCGAAATGCGCGGCTGGCTCGACGACCGCGCGATCCGCGACCACCTGCGGCGCGCCCGCGCGTTGATCTTTCCGCCCAACGAGGATTTCGGCATCGTGCCGCTGGAGGCCCAAGCGTGCGGCACGCCCGTGTTGGCATTCGGCGAAGGCGGCGCGACGGAAACGGTTCTCGCCCCGACCGACGACTCGCCCGGCACGGGCCTGTTCTTCGAGGAGCAAACGGTCGAGGTCGTGTGCCGCGCGATCGAGCGGTTCGAGGCCGCGCCCGAACGATTCAGTCCCGTGCTGGCCCGGCGTCAGGCCGAGCGGTTCGATCTGGCTCGCTATGAACGGGAATTGATCGGCTATCTGGAAGAGGTGGTTGAGGGCGTCGAAGGAATTCACGGCGGTTCCACCGAGCCGCGACCGTGAGGGAGCGGTTGAATGCCTGCTGAACCGCTACCGCTCCCTGACGGTCGCGGCTCGGTTTTTTTCAGGCGTTCAGGGCCGCCAGCATTCCGCGGGCGTAGCCGACCGATTGCGCCACGCTCGGCAATGGATCCCTTCCCTCCGATTCGTACTCGAAGGCAAGCACGCCCGAGTAGCGAATCTTTTGGATCGTGCGGAACAACCGGGGCATGTCCATCACGCCGCGTCCCAGGACGGTGGTCTGGCCCTGGACATTGGCCGCCGTGACGTCTTTCATGTGGACGTCGTAAATGCGGTCGCGGCACGCTTCGAGCGCGGCGTACACGTCGTCGCCCTGGCGGACCGTGTGGCCCACGTCGACGCAAAGTCCCATCCGCGGGTCCATGTTCTTGATTTTTTCATAAACGCTCTCGGGCGTGGGAAAATGCCGGTCGCCCGGCCCGTGGTTGTGAATCGCCACGCGGACGTCGTATTGTTTGACCTTGCGTTCGATCTCGGGCAACGTCTTGGCGGTCGGCGCGATGACCATGATTTTCAGTCCGGCCTGTCTGGCGTATTCGAATGCCTCGTCGATCTGGGCCTGATTCTGCATCGCGATGGCGCCCGCCCCGTAAAACACCAGACCCTGCTTCTTGATTTTCTCGACCGCCGCGCGGATCGCCTCGGGCTTGGCGTTCAAGGGCAGGTGGGACGACTTGAGGCACAGATACTTCACGCCCAGCCGCTTGGTCATGGCCAGGGTCGCGTCCAAATTGAATAGCCGGAAGGTGTATGACGCGATGCCCAGCCGCGCCGCGAGCGGCTCGTCGGCCGCGCCGGGCGTCTCGGCCGCGGCGGCCGGCGCCGCGCCAAACGTCGCCCGTCCCGCGCCGGCACAGGCGACGACGGCCGAGGCGGTTTGCAAAAATCGTCTTCGGGAGATTGTGGAATGGGAGATGGGGCGGTCGCGAGGGGGCATGACAGATTTCCGGGGGGCGTGCCTAGGGATGTCCATTCCGCTAGAATAATCGGTGGGAGCGTGAAATTCAACGTGTCACGGCAGAAAAGGGGAAAACAACCATTCTTGGGTCGCTGCCGGCTTGCCGGGAACATGGCGTCAAGAGTCGCCCGAATCAGGATAAAAAAAGGACAGGATTTACAGGACGAACAGGTTTTCGTTCATCTTGTCCATCTTGTGAATCCTGTCCGTGGAAGAAAAGAGGTCGTGCCGCCGACACGTCGTCGGGCGTGCGGCGCATCGACTCGCGATTTCGTGGTAGAAGCGGTATAATACGAGCCGCGTTTCGTTTCAGACCCACTGCTCGGTCCTCGCGATCAAGGCCATGACCCAAAAAACCTCGACCAGCCTCGTTACGTCGGATCAGATCCAGAATATGGTCCACACGGTTCGCGGGCAGCGGGTGATACTCGATTCGGACCGAGCTCGGCTCTATGGGATACCAACGTCCGCCCTGAATCAGGCAGTCCGGCGAAACACCGAACGGTTCCCCGACGATTTTGCCTATCAGCTTACGCAACAAGAGTTTGCGTCTTTGATGTCACAAATTGTGATATCAAAGCCGGTCCGCGGCGGGCATCGTAAGCTCCCTTGGGTCTTCACCGAGCACGGCGTGGCCATGCTCTCCAGCGTGCTCCGCTCGCCGACGGCCGTTCGGGTCAACATCGAGATCATGCGCGCCTTCGTCCGGCTCCGCCGCCTGATGGCCACGCCGGGCGAATTGGTCGAGCAACTCACCCGCCTAGCCGCCACGGTCCAACTGCACGACGGCCAGATCAAAACTATCGTGCAAGCCTTGAACCGACTGATGGAGCGACCGGAGCCGCCCAAACGCCATGTCGGGTTTCACGTTCGCAAGGGCGAGAATCGGTAGAAGGCGTGCAATCGCGATTCGATTCTCGGGTTTTCGGAATGGAGATCTCAAGTTTTGAGAAAGGTTTCCGGGCTATTCCATCGCGATTTCCCACGCGACCGGCTCGCCGAAAAGCACCGCGTTGCCGTAGAGTCGTACGCCGCGGGCCGCGTTGGGGTGGATGTGGTCGAGCAGATAGTCGTCCGTCACGCGATAGCGCAGGAAGTCGCGGATCGGCCCGGTCGCGTCGATGAAAAGGTGGCCGTTCTCGCGGCAATATTGTCGCAGGACGGCGTTGTACTCGTCGATCATCGCGTCGCGGGCCTTGTCGCTCAGCCGCGAATGCACGTCGTTGTCGAACGCCGGCCAGAGGGAGATCATGATGAACCGTGCCCGGGCGTTCTTTTGACGCAGACGCTCGACAATGCGGTTGATATTGGCCGCGTAGTCGACGGCGGTCATCGCGCAGGTCCGAGGGTCGCGGTAGCGGACGTCGTTCACGCCGAGCGCTAGGAAGACGGCGTCCGCGTCGTGGTTCGGGAAGCCGGGCAGCTCTCCGATCAGTTCGCCCGTGGTTCGGCCGCCGCGGCTGGCATTGAGAAATTTCACCCCGGGAAACAACGGTTCCACGGGCTCGATCCAACTGTAGCCGCCATTCTTGGTTCCCTCGGAAATGCTGTCGCCGACCAGGAGGACTTTGCGCGACTCGCGCAGGACTCGCTGCAATTCGGCCCGGTCGGCGTCGAGGGATTTTAGGGGCCGCTCGGAAGCGGCCTTTTTGAGGCGACGCACTTCGAGCGGTTGACGCAGGTAGCCCGTCGGCGGGACGTAGAAATAGCGGTCCTGCATCTGATCCAGCGTGAGCCGCCGCCCTAGCATGGATTGGGTCACGATCTCGTGGACCTTGGCGATCCGCTCTTGATCCAGCGTGCTGAAGATGGCCCGGAGCTTCGGCTGCCTCAGGGTGTCAACAACCGGCACGGGGGCGTACTGGCCGTCGCCGCGACGTTGGATCCACATCGGCACGATCGAGGCCGCCGTGACGGAGGCTCCGCGGGACGACTTGGTCACGTGAAGCGTGACAATGGCCGCCGCGTCGCCGTCGTGTTTCGTGTAGCAATTCACGAAGTTGCCCGGGCAGTAGACGACGAACCCTTCGTGTAGCTTTCCGTTCAACCCGGAAACACGCAGGTGCTTTATCGGTTGCGTGGCGTGCGCGTGGCACCCCAGCACGACGTCGACGCCCTCGGCGATCATCGCGTGGGCCCACGCGCGGCTGAAGTCGTCCGGCTCGTGGAGGAACTGCGTGCCCATGTGGGGCAAGGCGATGATGAGATCGGGTCGGTGGCGCCGGGCTTCTCGCACGTCGTCGGCCACCATGCGGCGGCCGGCGTTGAAAGCCGCCTTGTTTTTGGGCGGCGCGAGAACGCCGACGAACTGGTCGGCCTCCGCGGCGCCATGATGGTTCGGCGCATAGGTATAGGCGAGCACGGCCAGCCGGACGCCCTTCACCTCGGTGAGAAAAACGCGATTCTTGCGGCGCTCCTCGACCGAGCGATAGCTGCCCAGATGGGCCAGGCCCACGCGGTCCAAGACGTCGAGCGTTCGCCGAGCGCCGGCCGCGCCGCGGTCGAATACGTGGTTGTTGGCCGTCGTCACCAGATCGATGCCCGCGTCCTTGATCGCCGCGGCCCAGGCGTCGGGTCCGTTGAGGCGCACCGGGATGCCGTCGTCGTAATTGCTCGTCGAGTAACCGGCCTTTCGACCAGCCAGGGGCACTTCCAACACGCCGATCGTGTAATCCGCCGCCCGGAGCCGGTCTTTGACGTGCTCGAAGACGGGCGAGAAATCATAGCGCATGGTCCGAGGATCCAGAGCTTGTTTCACTTGGTCTTCCAGGAGGATCAAATCGCCGACGAAACTGATCGTGACCGATGAATCGGCGTTGATTTTCTTTAAGAGCGATCCGCCGAGGACAGGATGGAGGGGATCGTCGTGGGATTCTTGTAGCGATCCGGCGGAGGGTAGGCCGAGGGACATGACGCTCGGCAGACCGATGATGACAACCGCCAGCAGGGCGATGAGCCCGACCGCGCGGCGAAGGCGGGGAACGCCGTGAGTCGTGGGCGCCGGTTCGGCCGGCCGGATGCTGCAATGATTACCGACCCATTGCACGGCCTTGTTGTAGAGGTCCATCCAGGCGGGTCGGCCAAGGCCCCAGGTCGTGATCGCCGCGCAGGCGAAGACGGGCAACGTGTACCAGTCGTGCCATTGGCTCGTCGGGACGAACGAGTGAATGGCGATCGTGACGTAACGGTGCAGGATGTAAATCAACAGGCTGTTTTCACCCCAGGTGGTCAGGACGGGAATCCGCTTGGCGGGCGTCAGGATGAAGACGGACACGCTGAACAGCGCCGCCAGGGCGAAGATAACGTCTCGCATGAAAAACTGGCCGGCGTTCGCGTAGGGATCGGCCAACAGCAGCGGCAGCGAAAAAGCGTGGTTCTGGGTGAGCCGATAAACCACGGCGGCCCCCAACGCCAGTCCCAGCAGGCCCACGAGGACGTTCACTCGGCGGACCGCCTCGAGCGCCTTGGGCGACGTGTAATAACCCAGCAAAAAGAACGGCAAAAACGCCACGATTCGCGTCAAGGCGAGGTAATTGGTCACTTCGGGCAAAAAGCCGATCAAAAGCGCCGCCGCCAGACTCAAGGGCAAGATAAAGCGGATCTTGACGAGGTCCGCCAGCAGCACGCGCCACGCGAACAACGCGAGCAAATACCAATTCACGTAGACCGGCGTCATCAGCGAAAACTTATGCACGCCGCCGAGATAAAACACCAGCATCATCGTGGTGTTGAAAAACAAAAACGGCGCGAGCGACCGCGCGAAGGCCGTGTCGCGGGCCTTTTGGGCGTCCTTGGAGAAGTAGCCCGAGAGGAAAACGAAAAACGGCATGTGGAAGCAAAAGACGCCGTAGAAGAGGGCGTCGACCGTGGTGCCCGCCGCGCCCTCGACCACGTAGGGCAGCAAGAAATGGGTCAGGACGACCAGGAAGATCAGTATGCCTTTGACGTTGTCCAGCAGGGGATTTCGAGGCATGGGATTTTCAAAAAACGAAGCGATAAAACGAAGGACCATTCCCGGCGATGCGCTGTATAACTATAGGTTACGGGACGGTGTATACCGTGTTATGTTCAGGTTTTTCGCCTTATTGGGGCGTTCCGTTGTCAATTCAGGCTCCGAAGCCACTGGCGTTCGGACACGGGATTTCATAAAATAATACAGGTCTGAATTATGTCCCTCCTGGAGGTGGTGAACGGTGAATTCCCGAGATCGTGTTTTGGCCGCGCTCGGCCATCGGCAGCCGGACCGCGTGGCGGTGGACCTCGGGGCGCATCGTTCGAGCGGAATCGCCGCGATGGCCTATCCGCGGTTGCGCGAGGCGCTCGGGCTGCCTCGGCGGCCGACGCGGATTTACGACCCGATTCAGCAACTGGCCGTCGTGGACGACGACGTGCTGGACCGGTTCGGCGTGGACACGATCGAGCTGGGCCGGGCGTTCGCCC
>DATECS010000144.1:0-14609 GCA_035286785.1 Thermoguttaceae bacterium
GGGCGAGTGAACGCGCTGGACGCCTCGATCCTGGCGGCCAACTGGGGCGCCGTGGAGGAAATGGAACCGCCGGCAACGCCCACGACGCCGGAATTACCCACGACGGCTACGCCGGTCGAGCCGTTGATCGGGCCGGTGCAAAGAGACGCTTCTTCGTCCGCCGCGCGCGTCGCCTTGCAACCGGTGGCCGAACGTCGCGCGGCCCCGCGGAGCGTTCTTGTTGAGTCGGCCACGAGCAAGGCTTCAACAGCGGCCGTGGACGCGGTGATCGCGGAGGAATACGGACCGCAGCGGCGCGAGTTGTCCGGCGCGTTGCGCGAACAATTGGCGTGGTCGTACGCGGCCACGCAACGGCCGATGCGACGGACGGCGGAACCCGTGTCGAAGTTGGCGGCGGATTTGTTGCTGGCCACGGATTAATTTAATCCGCTTGCAGACGGATTGCTGGAAGCGGCTTGTGTCAATCAGACTTCGTCGCCCTATATATCACGCCGGCTCGAGTTACGTGCGAGGCTTTACGCGAGAAGTCGCTTTCATCTTGTTTTTCCGAGGAGGAAGCGTCTGATAGCAATCAGGGCTATAGTCCCGCGCCACGAGTTCGGCTCCGGCCATGGTGCGTGACATTCCCGCCAAGGGACGGCAGGCCAAGCACCGCTTCCAATAATAGACGGCCTTCTTTTCCTGACCGCGAAGTTGGAGATATTTGGCGAAGAGCCAATGGTAGTCCATGGCGTTCATGGTGGAAATGTAGTCGGCGATTCGATCGAACAGTTCCCGATCGATTTTACCCTTTCCCCCCGCCGCCAAGTCGTCGACCATCAATCCGGCGAGCCGGGCCCAAACATTTCTATTACCCTGGGGGTTTGGCGGAGTCATTTCATTGCCGCGTTGGATGACGCGTTTGAGGAGATCGTCGCGTCGCCGCGAGTCTCCGGCGGCGTCGGCGGCAATGGCCGCCCACAAACCGATTTGAGGATTGTTGGATCGCTCAAAGTAGGCTTCGAAACAATCCGTGGCTTCCTTGTACTTTTTGTTCAGCATGTAGTACGTGCCGAGGCAGCTTAGCTTGGGGGCCGACCAAGTGCCGATATTGTTTTTCGCTTGCTCGACGGCCGAAGCGACGTTAGGGTCGCGAAGGTATTGTTCGATCAGCCGTTCGGCCGCCGCGAGATCGCCCTGCCCGGTGCGGCGACAGAAGAAATACCATGTCGGCGCCATGGCTTCGTAGCGTTCCGAGGCGGCCCGATAATAATCTTCGGCCTCTTTCCACCGGCAAAGCCCCTCGTAACACTCGGCTGCACATACAAGCGAGTGACCGGAATAGGCTTGAGCGGCCTCTTCGGCATGAGGCAGGGCCTTTTCCCATTCGCCTTTGTCCATATAGATTTCGGCGATTCGCGCCTTGGCGCTGGAATGGCTAAGACCGTAGTCCGGTTTGGTGAGGCATTCCTCGAGAACGGCGAGGGCTTTATCCTCATCGCCTTGGGAGGTGTAAATTTCGGCCAGCTTGAAATAAAATGGTGCGTCCGGCGATGTTTCCGCGGCCGCCTTGAAACACCGTTCGGCGTCTTCCAGTATTCCTAATTTATAGTACGTATTTGCGAGTACGCCCAACACGGAACAGCTTTTGCCCGCGGCGTCTTTTTCCCATTGTCCGGCTTGGTCGACGACGGCGTCCCAATCGTATGACAGCAAAGCGGCGCGGGCGAAGGGGCAACGAGGGCTGATGGCGAGAATGCGTCGTGCGCCTTCTTTTTCGAGAGGATAGGAATATCCGAGTCGTATGACAGTCTGCCGAACGGTCTCGTCGGAATTCTTGTTGAAGTACCACGTAATGACGCGTGCTTTCTTCTGGTCTAGCATCGCGAGAGAATAATAAAGGGGCATGCCCAACAGATCGAGATTTCGATAGTCGGCTTTCCATAATTGCTTGGCGGCTTCGCGTTCGGCGAGAGGATCGGAGGCGTAGGTTTCGATATAGGCTCGAAAAGGATGGTGCGCGACCAATGCCGCAATGTGCGCGAGAAACGAATCCGCGGAGACGCCGAGTGATCGCTTCATAAAACGCGCTCGTCGAAAAACTTGAAGAAAAGACGTCTCACGAATCAAGTAACCGAGCGTCGCCCAGGAGGGTTCGCCGCGATCGTTTCGGTGGATGGGTTCGGCGGCGGCTTCGCTTGCATCGGCTTGGTTCGTTGTTTGGTCATTTGCGTCCATCAACAGAGCAATCAATTCACCACGAAGTTGGCATTCTTCGGGCGGGCTAAGCGGTTGGCTTCCCGAAAGCTTTGCGAGGGGGCTCGTGGCGGCGACTTGATGAGCGATCAGCTTTTGCACTTGGGGTGGCAAATCGGGCATGGCGGCCAAGCGGCCGTAAAGTTTTTGGCCCATCGTAACGATGCCCGCCAGTGTCGCATGGTGGCCCACGCCGACGCCGGAATAGTTGCAGAGGAAATCATGGGCGCGATAGCACTCGGGCATGGCCTTGACGGCGCGCATGGCTGCCTCGGTGTTTTGGGTGATTCCATACCTACTTACGCCGCCCATGCTCACCACGCCGTTGGTGAGTTCCAAGTTGACGAGACGGAGTAGTTCCGCGAGTTGGCCCAGCGACGACTCTACTTTTTCCGCGTCCAGTTTGTCCCACTCGAAGCGGCTGTGCGCGTCGATCAAATCGGCCCAGGCCGGCGGGCGATCGAAGGGGGCTTTTGCGTCGCTTGACTTGATTTTGCTGGCTGCTTCCAAGTCGGCGAGGGCGTCGGCGTGAAGGCTTGCCGCGGCGAGCGCGTACGCACGGTGATACAAGGCCCATGCTCGATGCTCGTCGCGGGCCACCATTCGCTGGGCATAAAGGAGTGCGCGGGCCTTGAAGACGCTGGGGCCACGTAGCCATTGGTTTTCGCAGAGCCATCCTAGATTGGCGTATCCTCGCGTCAAAGCGCCCAGCAAAGCGTCTGATTCGCCATCGCGACGGATCGCCTCGTGCAGCAGTCGAATCGCATGGAACTGCGAGGTAAAGGTCATCTCCGTGAGGAGTCGCTCGGCTTCGGAGGGAACCTCGGCTTCCGGATTCCGACGCAATGGTTTTCCCGAGAAACCTAATTTGTCCAGAGTCTCGACGAACCACCCGCGAGACATTTCCTCCGCGGAGACTAGAATTGGCACGTATGGTGCGCGACCGTCCGGCTGATCATATCGATAATCCCGGACCTGTTCGGGAGATTTTTTGCCGGGATGCTTCACGAATATTCCACGAGATCGTCCGCGATGACGACAGCCCATATGCACCCTGATTGCGGCGTCCTCCGGCATGGAGTCGCCGATCGCCTCGTCGCGAGTGGTCAATCCGAGTTCGTGACGAGCGGCGATCAACAACGACTGACGAAACAACTGCCGCATCAACAGGTCCGAGGTGAAACTGGTTCGCGTGACGGGGCCGGTTGTCAAACCAAACTGCCACGTGTTTCCTTCGAGGAGATAGACGACATCTGGCGGTGAACTGCTTGCGTCCAACGGTGTTGGCGTTGCCGCCACGGCTGCCATAACCAGGGAGAGAATCGACAGAAACAGAGCGGCAATGGCACATAATCTACGCATAGTAGAGTCCCCTAGCTGAGAATTCCCCGAAATCTGTGATACAAGAAAAGGATGTCAACATCGTAACAATCACCAATTAACTTGTCAAGAAACGGGGATTTTCAGCTTCTTCCCAAACGCAGCCGGTGGTTCGGGATGGAAGGATTTCGAGCGATGATTTGAATCTTGGCGTAAGAAGTTAGTACCCCGGAAACGCCGGATTCGGCTTTGACCAACGGTTTTCCGCCGTAGCCGCTCGAGCGTAGGCAATTGAACTCCAACGCGAGACGATGACGCCGCGATGTATCAAGAGAGAGGGGCCAAGCCTCGCCAATGGTCATAACGGTCGAGCAGGGCCATGAAGTTTTCATACTTGGTTCCGACGGCGACCGAGTGGCTGGTTCCCAGGATGCAGCCGCCGCGCGGGGCGACTTCGCGCATGAAGCGATCGACGTCGGCCCGGACGTCCTCGGGCGTGCCGGCCAGGAGGTTTTCGGTCGAGACGCCTCCCCAGACGGCAAATCGGTCGCCGTAGTCGGCCTGGATCCGGGCGATGTCCATGCCGGCCGACGCCTGGATGGATTGATAGCAGTCAATGCCCAGCTCGGCGAACTGGTTGAGCAAGAGGCGGTTGTTGCCGCAGGCATGCTTGATGACGAATTGGCGTTTGGCCTTGACGTTCTGGATGCGCGAGGCGAAACCGTCGAAAAACAGCTTGTGATAAGTCTTGGGGTTGATCAGAGGGCCGTTCTGACCGGCCAGATCCTGGCCCCAGAGTACGCCGTCCTGGCCGGGACGGACGTAGCGATGATCTTCGGCGTTGGCCCGGCGAACGCGAGACTCGTGGATGCGGGCAACGTCTTCAGGATGGATCGCGACCTCGTATAGACCTCGCTCCATTCCGCCCAACAGGAGCCAGGCCATTTCGTCGCCGGAAGGGCCGAGCAGGAAGCGATCGTTCTTGAATTCGGCGATGATCGCGTCGACAACCTCGAAGACCGACTCGTCTAATTCGGGCAGGGTTCCGTCCCACGATTCGTCCTCGACCGTGAACGTGCGGGTCCATGTTTGGGGGTCTTGGACCAGTGTGATGTCGCGGGTCTGCTCGGAATACTTGTAGATGCACCCTTGGCGGTCTTCCCAGGTGGCGTCGTCGATTTTCCGCGGGGGATCGGGCTGATAGTTTTTCGGGGGAACCAAGCCGGCCGCCTCGCAACAAACCGGGACAATATCGACGAGATCCAGTTTTCGGTAGAGTTCGATGGCGTCTTCGATCCAACTCTGGACGACCTCGTCGCGGCGTCCTTCCCAGAGGGCGATCCGGGATTTGGCCTTGGCCCGCCAGTAGGTTTCGCGGCCCAGGACGCGGCCGGCCGTGTCGGAATCGACGGCAAAAAACCCGAGTGGAGGCCGGTCGGGGCGGCGTCGCAGGAGGGCCTCGGTGACGCGAAGTTTTCCGTTCATGGCGTTATTCTCCACCGTCTCTTTCGGCGGGGTGGGGCGGGTGGGGCAAATCATGGTTCCGGCGGTCTCCATTGCTCGCGAAGGCTTACGGAACCTGGCGGCAGTTTACACCAACGACCGTGTGTAGGCCACCGATCCGCACCCCCCGTAAGTGCCATATTCTGGTGTTTCTACGAGAATTTTCGAATTTGCTTGACAAAAGCCACCACGCTCGACTATCATCGTAGCAGTGCTATAACGGTTATGCAACGACGCAACTATTGTGAGAGCAAGGAATGAGCGAAAACCTTTCCCAAAAAGCCTACTGGCACATCCATGACAAGTTGACGACCGGCACCCTGAAGCCCGGGTTCCGGCTGAGCAACCGTGCCGTGGCCAGGGAGGTCGGGATCAGTTTTACGCCGGTCCGCGAGGCGCTGAACCGTCTGGTGAGCGAGGGGTTGTTGGAGTATCGCGAGGGGCTGGGGGTGTTCGTGCCGCAGGCAAGCCGGCGCGAGATCGAGGAGCTTTACGAAGTTCGCGAGATGCTCGAGTGCGCGGTCGTCGTTCGGGCTTGCGGGAGGTTGCCGGGCGCGACGCTTGGAGAGATGCGGCATCTGCAAGACCAGATGCAGATTATCGTCGACCTGGTGGACGGCACGGGGCGGATCGCCGAGCACGGCGAACGATTTCGGGAATTGGATTCGGCTTTTCATTTGACGCTTATCCGCGGAACCGGCAATCGCCAATTGTTGGAAACGGTCACGGACCTTCGAAAAAAATGCGCGATCAAGTCGGGAGGCGAGTCGGGAATGGCCGCCTTGATCGGTCACGTGTTTCAGACGGAGCCCATCGAGTCGGTCCAGAGAACGTGCCGGGATCATGACCATCTGCTCGAACTGTTGAAGGATTCGAGCGGCGAGGAGGAAGCGGGCCTGCTGATGGGTAGGCATATCCGCAACGGACGGCAACTGGCCCTGGCGGCGATGGAGCGGACGTACATGAGCGTAACGCGACGAGTGACGCAGCCGAGCTATTCGGCGACGGAAACGTCGGATGCCTAGTGCTTGTCCGCGGCGTCGCGAGTATCGCGCGGGAGGATGAAAAAGATGATTCGGCAATTTCGAGAGATGCAAAACGGTCCTTTTCGGCGGTCGGGATTCACGCTGGTGGAGCTCCTGGTCGTGATCGCCATTATCGGCGTGTTGATCGCGTTGTTGCTGCCGGCGATTCAAGCCGCTCGCGAGGCGGCGCGGCGGTTGTCATGCACGAACAACATGAGGCAGATCGGCGTCGGGTTGTTGAACTACGAAAGCGCGATTGGGTGTTTCCCGCCGTCGGACACGCATACGTACGACAGTCCCAACGACGGCGCAATCGGCGGCACGAAGTGGGGATGGGGCGCGCTGATTCTCCCTTATTTGGAAAACAAAGCCTGGGCCAATCTCATCGACACGGGCCAACTCATCCAATACGGAAACAATCCGGTCGCCGTCAAGACCATCATCTCGTTGTATATCTGTCCCAGCGCCGGACCCGGCGAGTTCGTTGCCGTCACGGGGAACATCCCGGGCAACGAGGACGCCGGCGAGACGAACTACGCGGCGGTGGCCACTTATCGTAGCCGCACGATGGACAACACGAAAGTCCTGGATCGCGCGCGGACTCACGTGGGCGAAGGGGTGATTTTCGTTCGGTCGCGCATCAAGAACAACGACATTGTGGACGGGACGAGCCGAACGTTCCTCCTTTCGGAAGTGGACCCGCACCGCCCCGACGATCCCGCGATTCCCACGCCTCCCGGCGGACTGGGGCAAGCATGGTGCTTTTCCAACCAGATCACCTCCTTTTTCGGAATCAACAATCCCAAGAGCGGCTTTTATTCCGAAGCGAACATCGAAAGCTGGCACCCGGGCGTGGCCAATTTCATGTACGTGGACGGTCACGTGGAGGCGGTGAGCGACAAAGCGGCTCGTCCGGTGCTGTGGGGGCTGACCACGCGCGACGAATCGCTCAACAGCGGCCGTCAGGCCGGTTGCTTCGCGACGGAACACGGCGAGGTGGAATGAGGAAGTGGAGCCAAGCAGGATCCATACGGAACACAGAAGAGGCGTTTTTCGCCAGTGACGAACGGCACGATGACGAATGGGGAGTAGTTGCCTAAGAGACGAGGACGTTTGTTCCGACGAGTCGAGCCAGAACACGATTCGTCTCGCAGTTTTCATGGACGGCATGAGAGGCGCATAGTGATGGGGCTTGTTTCCAGAGTTCCATGTGAATCAGCTTCGCGTGGACAAGATAGGCATTTCCGCAACCTGGGAGGACTTCAAAAATGAAACAACACATGCTCTTGGTGGCGATCGTGGTGGCACTGCTCGTCCTGCTGCCGACCATATCGGTCGCCGAAACAATCAGCGCCTACCTTGAAGGCGTCTCTGGCTCTGTTGACACCTGGACCGGTGCCGCCGGCGAGGGTTGGCTCGGGCCGTGGGGAACGAAGAAAGACACCACCGCGACGGGTCTCGCGTGCGCGCTCACCAACACGTCTCCGTTGCTCGCCGACACCAACAACTACGTCAAAGTGGATATGGACGCCTCGGCGGCGAATAGTTACGGCACCATTGGCCGACGATACGACAGGAGCAGCACCGGCCCTGCCATGGATAAGATCGACGTGACGCAGGATTACACCATCAGCTTCCTGTACCGCATCGACGAGGAACTCGGTGCCGAGACGACTTTCTATTCCAGCTCAGTCGATCGCTACCAGCTTTATCAGAGCACTGGGACGGCGCTCGGTTCCGGCAGCGGCACGAATTCCAATTGGGTCATCTCGAGCTTCGGAGGCACAAACACGGCCGGTTATGCAGGCGGTGGCGGCGCCACCATCCCCGCCGGCAATTGGATCTTCGACGAGTATAAATGGAATGGTACCGCGTATGTCGCCTACAAGTGGGATACCGGCATTAACGCGACGACGGTCGGCGACGGCACGTACGCTGTCCAAGTAACGGTCCATCCCGACTATACGTGGGATGCCACGATCAGCGCTGGAACAGCGTCGTACACCCAGACGGGCATGGGCTTCAGAAATCGGGCGCTGACCGGGGGTTATGTTGAGTTCCTGGGAAGATCCAGCGGCAGCGATGATTTACGGCAGTTCTCGGTCGACTCGCTTGTCGTCGTCCAGGTTCCTGAGCCGTCGACCCTGGTTCTCCTGTTGGTCGGCTTGTCGGGTTTGGCGGCCGTTCGGCGCAAGTAGTCAACCTGTTTTGGAGGGAAAAATTCTGCCGCCCGGCGGTCCGCGGCGAAAAGGGACCGCCGGGTGGGCCTGAAGTTTCGCGTGTAATTGGGGGGAGCGAGGAGGCTTGGTTTCACCGGCCGAAGGCGCCGGGAAAGCGTGGACCCGTGGACATTACCATTGCGTTACCGTGCGAGGAGACTTGAAAGATGCATAGCCGGAATCATAAGGGACTTTGGTTGGCCGCGAGCCGACGCCGCATCGTGCTGTCGGGCGTCGTCACGGCGGCCGTTGGATTGCTGTTGGCGTCGGCGCCTTCGGCGCGGGCCGATTTGGCGACCAACTTGCAGTTGTACAGCTCGATGAACGCCATCACGCCGTATCAGGCGCCGGCGTACTGGGAGGACGCGACGACGAACGATCATGTATCGCTGGTCAATACGCCGGCCTACGACGGCGGGACGGGACGGACCACGGCCATCGACTTCGTCGGCGACAACGGCGCTAACCGTATTTTTGTCAACGACGGATCGAACGTGGACCTGGATCCGGGCACGACCGACTATTCCGTCTCGCTGTGGTACAACGAGACGACGGCGGAGGCCTACAACTATCTTTTGATCAAGGGCAACAGTTACGGCAGCACGCAAGGCGGTTACTCCCTGGGCAGCGTGAACGGCGTGCCGACGCTCCGGATGAACGACGCCTTGGAAGCGGAAGGCACCAAGATATCAATCCCGTCGGCCGGCGGCGCGACCACGACGGGCGCCTGGCACCATCTGGTGGCCGTTTTCGACCGGACGGGCACGGTGCATGGCACGGCAAACCAGGTTCTCTTTTTCGTCGACAACAATTTGCAGGGCTCCGCTTTCCTGGATACCGGCGATCCTCTTTTTCCGTATAACGTCTCCTGTCCCAATCCGCTTTATCAGCCCGTTTGCATCGGCGGACGCAACCACACCACGGCGAACGACTTCGAGGGCTACATGGACGACGTGGCCGTGTATCGCGGGGCGCTCTCCGCGACCGACATCAACACGCTTAACACGGCGACCTCCCTGGACGCCGGCACCATCACCACGAGCGGGATCACGCCGGTGATGATCCATAATTTCGTGGACAACCGGAACGTAGCGGAAGTGAAGGCGATGGCGCCGGATGATTGGGACGGCAAGCCCGGCACGATCTGGTACGAAAATGTAGGCCAGGCGACTGATCCGACCCGAGGCCAGGTGCTTCAGTTGGACGGGGCGCAATTCGGCCTCGTCGAGAATGTTCGCTATGGCGACGTGCTGGATCCGATGAGTACGAGCTACACGGCCCAGATTTGGGTCAAACTCACCGATCACGGGTACGGTCAGGTCATCATGGGCAAGGGCATGAACCAGAGCACGGCGTCGGAAGGCTGGACCGCGTATTATGAGGCCACCACTGGTCTATTGCAGATTCGGGCGAACCATGACGGAACCACCACGGGTCGTCTGGGCGTGAGCAAGGCCATGACGCTTGACGACCAGTGGCATCACATCGCCCTGGTGATTGACCAGGAGAACGGACTACTTAAGGGGTATTTCGACGGACTTGGCTCTGGCGCGACGGGCACCGAGAACGGTTGGGCCATTGGTTTCGGCAATACGTTCACGCCCGGCGTCGAGATTGACGCGGTGGATGAGTTGACTATCGGATTCCACAACACGAATCGGTTTCCGATCAACGGGCTGGTGGACGATTTCGCGATCTGGAACCGAGCGCTGACCGACGCGGAAATCCTGGGCCTCTTCAACGGAGCGGCCTTCCCGACGCCCAGCGACATCCCGGGCGACGCCAGCGGCAACGGCTCCGTGGGGGCGGAGGACGCCACGATCCTTTCCCAGTACTGGGGCGTGAGCGGTCCGGAAATTGGTTGGGACCAGGGCGACTTCAACGGCGACAACGCCGTTAACGCACTCGATGCGTCGATCCTGGCCGCGAACTGGGGGGCCGGCGCGGGCGAGGCGAGCGGCGTGCCCGAGCCGTCAACGCTCGTGCTGCTGCTCGGTCTGCCGTTGATGTTGCTGGTTCGACGACGTTGATAGGAAGTGCGACGGCGGGGCGCGCCGGGTACTCGACCTCGGCGCGCCCTTGATCGCGCCGCTGCTCCCAGCGGTCCGGGAGGCGGCCGGGGGCATGGTGTCGAGTTTGCGTGAGTCCATGACGATGGTTGAGATTGTTTCCCCGTGACGTATTCCCTCGCGAGCCGCGCCATCCTGGTATGCCATTTCATCGGCTTGTTTGCCGTTTTCGGCAGTCCGTCGGCGGCAGTCCGGGCAGACTCGCTCGCCAGTGACGCCATTCACTACGTCATGATCGAAGAGGCCCGACCGGAGATGCCGCGGGCCGACACGGCCACGGTCGCGGAACTTTCGCCGGGGCATCTATACATGGTCTATCATCGTTACCGCCCCAACAAATTGGGCGGCAGCGATTTTGGACGCGCCAGCATCTGGGCGCAAGAGTCAACGGACGACGGCCGCACGTGGGGCGGCGCGCGGGAGATCATTCCCGATCGAAAGGAAGATCTCAGCGTTTTGATGCCGGCGGTCTGCCGCTTGCCCAGCGGTGAACTTCTGTTGTTGGCCAACCGCATCCACGGACGGTCGAGCACGTCGATGGAACTTTATCGCTCGAAGGACGGGGGACGCGCCTGGCGGTTCGACCGGGCTATTTGGAGCCGAAGCAAAGGTCAGTGGCTCCAGGGCGGCGCGGCCCAACTGTTGCGGCTGGGCAACGGACGTTTAATCTTTCCCGTCCACGGCGGCACGGGCGATCAGGAGTCGCAGAAGAACGACGCCTGGTGCTATTTGAGCGACGACGAAGGCCGCTCCTGGCATCGGTCCAAGGACACCATTAAGCTGCCCATGCGAGGCGCGATGGAAGCGTCGATCGCCGAACGGGGCGACGGGGAACTGGTTCTCTCGTTGCGGACCCAGTTGGGCGGCCCGTTTATCACGCGATCGATCGACGGCGGCGAGACATGGTCGCCCGCGCAACCTTCGGGGCTCGTCGGACCGGAATCATGCACCTGCCTGAGGCGGATTCCCGGGACGAACTTGCTGGCGCTCTTCTGGAACAATAGCCCGTATTTATCGAATCACCACCATTACGGCGAGCGAACGCCCTTGTCGGTCGCCGTGTCCGGCGACGGCGGCCGAAGTTGGAAAAAGGTCGGCGACATCGAAACGGATAAAGGGTCCAGCTACTCCGACCTGAATTGCACGTTTACGTCGTCGGGCCGCGCGGTCGTGACCTATTGGGTCATGAAGCCGGCGTGGCAAACTCGCGCCATTTCGCTGAAATGCGCGGTGATTCCCAAGGAGTGGTTCCTCGGCCCACCGTGATCGGCCGTGGCCGCCGACGCTTTGTGTTAAATGGGGGCCGTGCGTTTCCATCTCTTGACTTTATCGAAGGCGCCGACATTGAAAATGCTTCGCCCCTTTGCGATTGTGACGCTGATCGTCGGCCTTGTGTGCCCCGCGGCCCGCGCGGTCGAATTTTTTGAAACCGACGTCTTCACCAGCGGGACCAACGGGTACGCCTATTTCCGCATCCCGTCGATTGTCGCGGCCAACGACGGGACGCTGCTGGCGTTTGCCGAAGGGCGCAAGAATGCGCTGGGCGACAGCGGCGACATCGACACGGTGCTGCGGCGGAGCACGGACAACGGGTTGACCTGGTCGCCGATGCAGGTGGTCTGGTCGAACGGCACGGGCGTGGCGGGCAATCCGTGTCCGGTGGTGGATGCGTTGACGGGAAAAGTCTTGTTGGTGACCAATCACCAGACGCCGGGATCGACGCAGACGACCATTCTCAACGGGACGTTCGGCGAGCGGACCTACCAGGTGCAACAAAGCACGAACGGCGGCGCGACGTGGACCGATCCCGTGCGGATCACGGCCACGGACGCGATCGATCCACGATGGATGGCCGGCGGGCCGAATCACGGAATCCAGCTTCTGCGTGGCGACGAGGCCGGCCGGTTGGTGATCTCGGGAAATCACACGACGGGCAGCAGTTTCAGCACGGATCGGGCCCATGTGATTTATAGCGACGACGGGGGAACGACGTGGCAGCTTGGCGCCGTGAGCGATTACAACCCGACCATCTACGTAAGCGAAACGGCTGCCGTGGAGTTGGCGGATGGAAGCCTCTACTTCACGTCGCGCGATCACCACGGACCGTCGGCCGGCAATCGGGCCTATGGCGCCAGCCACGACGTGGGCGAGTCGTTCGACGGACCCTTTGTGATCGACCCGACGGCCGTCGCGCCCATCTGCCAGGGATCCATCTTGCGCTATGGCAGCATGGATCAGGGCGACAGTGAGAACCGGATCGTGCAGTCCTACCCGTCGTCGCCCACCGATCGCGTGAATGTCATGGTCCGATCGAGCTTCGACGAGACGGCTACCTGGAACGTAGGACGCGTTATTTACGAAGGACAGTCGGCCTATACCGATCTGGTGCGGACGGCCGACGATCGCATCGGGCTGTTCTACGAACGCGACAATTACGCGAAGATCACTTTCGCGAGCTTCACGACCGCTTGGCTCGACGAAGGCAATCCGCCGGCGCCGCCGTTGCTGCCGACGATCGACGGCGGGCGCATGCTCGGGTTCTGGAAGCTCGACGGCGGGTCGGGCCAGGCCGCGAGCGATGCGTCAGGCAATCTGCGGCACGGCCGGTTCGGCGATTCCGACAATGCCGACGCGAACGACCCGGCGTGGGTCACGGACGCGGAGCGAGGAACCGTCGTGTCGTTCTCGGGCACGAGCTACGTCGATTTGAGCCCTCACGCCGCCGGGTTTCAGGACATCGAATACGGCACGATTTCATTTTGGATGAAGACGACCTCGGGAGCCAACGAGGCCGTGCTGTCCGCGTCGGACAGCACGGATGAAAGCAGCGAGATTCGCATGATCGTCGAAGATTCGTATGCCATGTGGCTCGACACACGCGACGACAGCAGCAATCCGGTTGGCGAAGATGGTTACATCCAGTCGACGAGCGTGGTGAACGACGGCGTGTGGCACATGATTACGGCCACCGTGGGCCAAGACAACAATGCGCGAATTTACGTCGACGGCACGTTGGAAGGCTACGACACGGAACCCTTTTTCACGGTCCAGTCGCTGAATCAAATGGCGCTGGGACGCAACGTCGATTTGCACGGCCCGCAGTGGCACTACCAAGGGCTGCTGTCCGACGTGGCCCTATTTGATCGGCCGTTGACGGCCGAGATGGTTGCGGGGGCCTATGCGTTGGACCAAGAAAGCGAGTTGGGTTACGACCTGGCCGAGGCGATCAAATTGTATCTGCTGGATTTGGGCGACTCGACCGAGATCGACGGACTGACCTGGTATGCGTTGGGGGGGCTACCGGGTCTGCCCGGCCAACTCGTCGAACTGGGCGGCGAGTATTACCTTTGCCTGGCGGATGACGGAACGGGCGTGGCCACCGTGCCGGGGCTCGTGCCGGGCGACGCCAACTTCGACAGGTCCGTTGACCAGACGGACGCGGCCGCGCTGGCCGACCACTGGGGCGACGGCAATGCGACGTGGATGATGGGCGATTTCGACGGGGACGGGACCGTTGGGTCGCGGGACGCTTCGATCCTGGCGGCGAATTGGGGCTATCACGCGGCCGAATCGGGCGCGTCGGAGAACGTGCCGGAGCCGGCGCTGCTTGTGGTGTTGGGGCTGGGGGCGGTCGTGTTGGCCGCGTGGCGGCGGCGTTCAGGACGCTGAACCGCGAGTGTCACAAAAAGGGACAGGCACCGTCGCTGGAGAGTTTGTCGGCGAGCCGGAGGTTGAAGAGGGCGACGGAGCCAGTCCCCTTTTCTGACGTCGTCCTACCCCGCCTCTTTGTCACGATACCGCGTGGCTTAGCCGGTGGAGAGCCTCGGCGTAACGTTCGCTCACGGCGTCCCAGTCGACGACGTTGAAGAACGCCTTCAGGTACTCAGCCCGGCGGTTCTGATATTTCAGGTAGTAGGCGTGTTCCCAGACGTCGATTCCGAGGATGGGCGTCTGGCCGTGCATCAAGGGGCTGTCCTGGTTGGGCGTGCTGGTAACGACCAACTGGCGGTCGACGTCCAGATTGAGCCAGGCCCAGCCGCTGCCAAAACGTTCGAGCGCGGCTTTGGTGAGGCGTTCGACGAAACGGTCGAAGCCGCCAAGCTGATCGTCGATTGCCCGACGAAGCTCGCCGCGGGGCGTTTCTTCGCCGCCGTGGCCGGACAGAATGGTCCAGAACAGCGAATGGTTGGCGTGGCCGCCGCCGTGGTTACGCACGGCCGTGCGAATCTCCTCGGGCA
>DATECS010000145.1:0-8549 GCA_035286785.1 Thermoguttaceae bacterium
CGCCTGCCGCGGCGCCGCGGCGACCGTTCGCAAATCGTTGGTTTCCGCAACGGCGTTCGATCTCAACGGATTGTACGACGCGAGGTCCGCGGCGCCCGGCGCCGCGCTGGCCGTGGGCTGCAGCGCCAACCACGAGAGCAACAACGCGATCGCCGCCAACCGGCATCCCTTGCCAAGACACGAGAGCAGACTCATGTGCCCTCTCCTTCTCGTTTCAAGTCCGTTGAAACCTTGTAAACCTTCGTAGGGTGGGCACCGCCCACCAAAAAACGCCTTCCACTTCCGGTTTTCCACTTTCCGCGGCGAGGCGTCAGCGAATTGTTGATTCTCCGGTCGTTTCTCCGCGGCCCGAGTCCGCGTCCATCAAATCCGCCATCCACTTCGGCACGAACGGCCTCGTCTTCGCCGCCGAAGCCGGTTCGGTGGCGGCCGTCTCATGTTGGGCCGTGGCCGCCGCCTTCGACGCCGACGACGGACCAAGATCATCGCTTCCCGAACACCGCGCGAACTCCGTCGGTTCGACCCAACGCACCGCTCCCAGCGCCGTGGCCGAAGCGTTTCCGCCTTGTCTCTCCCGCTCGGCGGCCAGCAGCACGTCGCGCCGCCGCCGATCCTCCTGGGCCCATGCCGGGCGTCCCATCTTCTCGTGGATCACCGCCAGATTGTGCCACAATTGAGGCTGCGGGCTCAACGCCACGCCGTCCGCCAACACGCAAGCCGCCTCGTCGAGTTGCCCACATCGCGCCAGCAACATCGCCAACTCATTCACCGCCAGGCAATTCCTCGGGTCCACGGCGATCGCCGCGCGATACGTCACCAGGGCTTTCGGACCGCATAGCGGCCCTTCCTCCGGCAACTCTTCGGCAATCGCAATAAACGACCGCCCCAGGGCATAAAGCGCCATCGACGCGGTCGGCTCGTGACGCCCGCTGAAGGCGAGCCGTTGCTCGGCAAACCCCAATTGCCGTTGCATGGCCTCGAACGCTCGGGCGTGATCCGATCTCCCGCCGAAACCCGCCGCCGGCGGTTTCACGTATTCCAGCGTTTCCAACGCCCGCCAGCCGGCGGTCAACGCGGCTTCGTGCTCCTGATTGCCCGAGGCGACGTCCAACTCCTGGGCGATCA
Source organism: Thermoguttaceae bacterium (assembly GCA_035286785.1). Lineage (GTDB taxonomy): Bacteria > Planctomycetota > Planctomycetia > Pirellulales > Thermoguttaceae > UBA11386. The sequence continues at coordinate 1,126 of DATECS010000145.1, forward strand.
GCCGCAACGCCTGGAGAAACTCGGCTTGTGCCGAGTAGACTGCCCGGCGACTCGCGAGATTCAAACCGTGGCGGATGTGTTCCTGGGCCCGCTGGATGGCCAATTCCCAAGCCGTTCCCACGGAAGCCGGCGACGTGGAACCCGGCGCAACTCCCTGGGCCCGGGCCGTCGCGGTCGGAATTCCCATTATCCCCAGAAGCAGGGCAATCAAGAAAAACTGATAGCGCAGGCAATCTGCGCAAACTTTTCGCGTCGTCCCGACGGTATCCGTACCGAGAGAACGGCTTGGCCTATTTACCCACCGATTGCCCATGATCGACATCCTGTCTAGAGAGCTTCCCAGAGGATCAACGTCGATATCGTCACGGGAAAATCGGCAGACTGAGTCAATTCGCCGCCGACAAGAAGGTTGCCCTAGACAGAAAACTCCCCCCAGGCCATACCACCGGCACAAGCAACGCCGTTCACGGGCGGCTCGGTTGATTGGGGGAACTTTTACGAGTCGTTACGTCCGGCCGAACAGGAGCCATTCCTGCGTCCCGCCCAGCACGGTGTCGTGCGGGTCGCTCAGACGACGCTGGGTCGTTTGATCGTTTTCCTCCCATCCCGCTGCTTCCCGAAGGGAAGCGGCCGCTTGGTCGGAGCTTTGGTCGGCCGGGGATTTGGACACCGTCGACGGCGAGCTGGCCGCGGGCGCATCGGTCAACGGTATTCTCAAGTCCTCGATCGCCGCGTCAAGTGCGGCCGACTGATCATGGAGCGATCGCGTGTAAGACCAAATGAGCTTCGTCGCTCGCCAAAACATGGATATCGGTCCGTTCAAAGGCGTTTTCGCCACGCGGAACGCCGATTGCCAGCCCGTGTCCTTGAAGCCCAGCACGTATTGCGGATCGTGGAAACTCACGTCCATGTAATACTGTCCCAGCGACGCATTTGCCGGGACCCGCCACGTCCACTCGAGCTTCGTCGTGCCCCAAGGACATGCCGCCGAGACGTCCTGGCTGGGTGTCGCGGCATGGCTGTCGAAGAGGACGCCGTTCGTCGGATCGCGGTCCGAGTCCAGCTTCAGCGTGGCAATCACTCCCGCCGACGCGGCCCGATTATTCACGCTGACGCGGATCAACACGCCCTGGCCCGGTTGAACTTTCGTGATGTCGAGCGGCTTCTTGGTGGTTGCATCGAGAAATTGGATTCCCGTCACGGCCAGATTGGGGATTTTCACGTCGAGATCCTCGATCCTCGACATGAAGAAGTTGTACCAGCCGCCCTGGTCAAGTTGCAGCGACGTATTCCGATCGATCTGGACCCGTTCCAAGCCGAAGTTGTCGGCACAGGTCATTTCGACCGCGTCGGCATAAACCTGAAACGCGCTGGCGTACCCCGCTTCCCATGCCGCCATTTTCACCGTGGCGTCGCACTCGCCGAACGGGTAGGCGATGCACGTGACCTGTTCGCCGGCTAGCTCTTGTTCGAGCGTGGCCTTCGAATCGGCCAACTCCGTCGCCAGCGTCTGGGCGTCCAGCGTCGTCAGGTCCAGGTGATTGACCGTGTGCGATTGCACGTCAATCCGCCCGCTGGCCTCCAACTCGCGTATCTGCGACCAACTCAAGGAGTCCGTCGGATACCCGCCCGGTTCGCCCTCCGGCCGTACGCTGGCCGTGCTGACAAACACGGTCGCCTGGTAATCGATCGTCGGATCGGCAAGGATCGGCAACACGATCGTCGCCAGACTCTCATACCCGTCGTCGAACGTGATCAGCACCGGCTTGTCCGGCGGGGTCTTGATGCCCGCGCGATAGTCGAGCACGTCCTGGACCGACACGGCCGTATAACCGTAGGCCTTTAGCGCCCGTATTTGCGCAAGGAAGTTTTCGGTCGTCGTCGTCCATAAGTCCGTCGCCGTGGCCGCCACGTTATGATACATGAGCACCGGCACGCGGACCTCGATCGGCGCGTCAATCGTCAATGCGGCGACACCCGTCAAGCTGCTATCCTCCGTCGCGCCCGTGTCGACGCTCCAAGTGACGTCATACTCCCCGGGCACGGCCGTCGGCGGCAGACGGAGGGCGAACTCTCGCGTATACCAATGCGTGCCCGCCTCGACGTCGATCGAAACCGCGTGGACCGCGTCCCGCACGGCAATGCCGTCGGCACCGACAATCGTGCAATTCAGCGTCACCGACGCGGCTTCGCCGCTTTGAATCTGATAGCCCACCGTGAGCGTCTGGCCGTCCCTCGCGTGCGACGTGGAAAGATTCGCGTCCACAAGCGAGGGCGTCTGCGCCGGCGAGTGTACCTCGAAAACGGCCGATTGCCAGCCCGGGTCTTTGAAATGCAGCACGTACAACGGATCGTGAAAACTCACGTTCAGCGAATACGCGCCCGGCGGCGCGTCACTCGGAACCGTCCACGTCCACTCGAAGGACGACTCACCCCACGGACACACCGCCAAATCGTCCTCGCCGGGCGTCGCCGCGTGGCTGTCGTACACAATGCCGTTGGCCGGGTCGGCGTCGGAATCCAGTTTCAACGTGGCGGTCACTCCCGCCGGCGCGGCCCGGTTATTCACCTCCACGCGGACGAGCACCGTCTGACCCGGCGCGACGCGCGTCACGTCGACCGGGTCGCCCGTGGCCGGGTCGAGGAACTGGACTCCCGTGACCGAAAGGTTGGGAATCCGCACGTCCGGATCCTCGATCCTCGACATGAAGAACGCATACCAGCCGCTTTGATTGAGATCGACCGACGTGTCCCAATCCATCTGGATTCGATCCATCGCGAACTTGTCGGCGCACGCGTACTCCACCGTGTCGTACACCTCGAACCCCGACGCGTAGCCCGCCTCCCACATCGCCATTGCCACGGTTTCGTCGTAAGTGCCGTACGGATAAGCAAGACACGTCACCCGCGCGTCGCCGCCCAATTCCAGCTCAATCGCGGCCTTCGAATCCGCCAATTCGGCCGCCAGCGCCTCCGCGTCCAAAGCAGTCAGATTCAGGTGATTCACCGTGTGCGACTGAATGTCGATCCGCCCGCTGGCGTCCAACTCGCGGATCTGCGACCAGCTCAACGGGTCCGTCGGATACCCGCCCGGCACGTCCTCCGGCCGCACGCCCGCCGTATTGATGAACGCCGTCGCCTGATAGTCGATCGCCGGATCGGCCAGGATCGGCAGCACGATCGTCAGCAGGCTCTCGTGCCCGTCGTCGAACGTGATCAGCACCGGTTTCTCAGGCGGCGTCTTGACTCCCGCGCGATAGTCGAGCACGTCCTCGACCGACACCGCCGTATAGCCGTACGCCTTCAATGCCCGCATCTGCGCGGCGAACTCGTCCGTCGTCGTCGTGTAGAAGTCCAAGGCCGTGCTCGCCACGTTGTGATACATGAGCACCGGCACGCGGACCTCGATCGGCGGATCGATCGACAGCGCATCGACGCCCGTCATCGAGGCGTCGTCCGCCGCGCCCGTGTCGAGGCTCCAAGTCACGTCGTACTCGCCGGACAGCGCGCCCGGCGGCAAGTTGATGGTGAACTCCCGGGTATACCAATGCACGCCCGCCTCGACTTCGACCGAAACCGCATGGGTTGCGTCCCTCGCGACGACGCCGTCGTCGCCCAGGATCGAAAAATCCAAAACGACCGTCACGGCCTCTTGGCTGTCGATCTCGTAACCCACCGTGATCGTTTGTCCGTCCCTCGCGCGCGACGCCGAAAGGTTCGCGTCCAGCAACGTTGGAGAAACACTCAACAAGGTTCGTTGCTCCAAGGCTTCCAGTCGCAAGCGGCGGCGGCCGGCCCCTCGAATCCTTTTTTCCAAACGCGATTGCGCGCTCCAACGTGTTCGCGCCCATGCGGCTAATGCCTGTGACATCTCACGCCTCCTCGGAGTAACGGAAAAATAAAATAGGATCCGTGATTCGATCCGGGAGCAACCCCGCGGGCGCAGCCCGATCATCGGCCGAATCCTGTTTCGGTCAGGTCATTCTAGGGATGAGAAACGGCCGGACCAGTCTCGCGTCGCCGGATCGCCCGAACATCGCCCCCGGATCTCCACCGGCGCCGCCGGCTCGGCCCAAGGACCGCCTTGACGGGCAATACCAAGTGTCCACCCGCGGCGCGTGTTTTGAAATTGCCGGAACGGCAAGAATCGTTCGTTGGGTGGCGCACGCGAGAACAAAACAGCGGGTAGACAACATAGACTTATGCAATTCCAGGAACGCTCAATCCCGGGTGGTATCGCTTGCCGGCACACCGCAAATTATCCAGACCATCGTAAAGCGCCGGCGAGACTCGCTCACGGACAGGACCGCGCCGTCCCGACAATCGTGCAAGTCGTTTTAAAATTGGCCGATGTTCGCCGTGCGTGGCGGCCGTCGACCGCCACGGCATAAGAACCGTGGGACAGCTTGTCGCGGCGCGACAGGTTGACGCACTTGGCGCGGGCGGGTTCGCCGCAACAATGCTGGGTAGCATTTCCAGTCGCGTAACCATTTCGCGATGACGCGAGACGAACCATAAGGGAGCATGGCAATGAGTGCGACGCACGAAGCACTGGCGGGAAGGCCGCGGCCGATTTCGGCGTCGTCGTGGGACCATGACGGCACGCTCGAGGCGGCGAGCCCCGCGACAAAACTCCCAAACCCGGGACGACTCGGCATGTTTTCCGCCCGCGAAATGACCGCCAAGGACGACGCCATGCTCTTGCACGTCCGCGCGGGACTGCAATTCCTCCGGGAATCGTACGCCCACGCCCTCGATCTCTCCGAAGACCCCTGGGAGTTCTCCGTCGAATGGTCCGAACTCCGCCGCCTGGGATTGACCTGCAACGACGTTCGCTGGCTCATTCACCACCGGTTCGTGCAACACGCATGTGAAGTGACGTCGGCCGTGGACCCGTGCCGAAAGTTCGTGGCGTGCCAAAGTCTGAGGCTCTCGAAACGCACGTGCCTGATCGTCACCGAGGAGGGAAGCCGGCTCGTGCAACATTTCGCCGAGACGAGCGACGCCCGGATGCCGGCCGAAAAAAAACCGGCCGTGGCGTCCTTGTTTGAGCCCGGAACGCCGGCAAGCCTCGTGCCGACGTGGGACCGCGATCGCCGTCAACTTCGGGTGAACGCGAACATCGTCAAGGAATTCAAAGTGCCCGCGCCCAATCAGGAGATCGTCCTCGCGGTGTTCGAGGAGGAACGCTGGCCGCCGAAAATCGACGACCCCCTGCCCCACGCGCCCGACATTGACCCCCAGCGCCGATTGCACGACACGATCAACTCGCTCAATCGTCGGCAGCGCCACCGGCTCATTCATTTCCACGCCGACGGCCTCGGCCAGGGCGTTCGCTGGGAAATCCTCGCCAGGCATCGCGCGCCGGAAGCCTGAGCCCCAAAACCTCAAGTCATACCGTGCGACCTCGACCATGGACATCGATCATCGCAAAGGAGGATGGCAGCCCGACCTGCCCGATCATCGCGATTATCTTGTCGGGCACGACGCCGTGCGGAATCTGCTTGAACGATTGAAGCCGGCGCCGGCCGACGCTCCTCCTCGCGTCGACTGGCGCGAGTTCTGTACCCCCGTCCAGGACCAAGGCGGCCTTCCCACCTGTTGCGTTCACGCTTGCATCGCGCTGGTGCAGTATTTCGAACGCCGCGCGACCGGCCGGATTCTCCGCCCCTCCAGGCTGTTCATCCACGCCAACGCCGAACGGCTGCTCGGCCAGCCCCCGGACCACGGCGTCTCGCTTCGCGCCGTGCTCAAGTCCCTGGTTTGCCTGGGCGGACCGCCCGAGGAATACTGGCCCTACGATCCCGCGGCCTTGGCTCGCCGGCCCCCGACGTTCACCTACGGCTTCGCGCGCCGGTTCAACAAGATCCGCTTTCTCCGACTCGACGCCCGGCATTCCGGCGGAGAAGAAGTCCTCGAAGAGATGCGATCGTTCCTCGCGGCCGGCTTTCCCAGCGTCCTGGGATATCCCGTCTCGACCGCCGTCACCCAAGAGCCCGAGATCCCCTACCCGGCCGTTTTCGACGGCATTCGCGGGGGCATGGCCGCTCTGGCCGTCGGCTACGACGACAACATTCGCGTCCACTCCGAAAAAGGCGCCCTGCTGATTCGCAATTCGTGGGGCGCCGATTGGGGCGACCACGGCTACGGCTGGCTCCCCTATCGCTACCTCCGCGAGCGTCTGGCCATCGACGTCTGGACCCTCATGAAACGGTCCTGGATCAACTCCGGAGAATTCCACCGCCCAATATGATAGCCATTCGCCCCCAAAATGCGAAAGCGGGGATTCGAACCCCGACCCCTTTCGGGACTGGATCCTAAGTCCAGCGCGTCTGCCAATTCCGCCACTCTCGCAAGAGTATTACGCCCCAATAGTTTGCGGCAATTTCGTGCCGTCGTCAAGAGGCGATTTTTTTGCTCCGCGCGGAACCGACGCGAAAAAACCGACGCGAAAGAATCGACGATCGCGTCACGGCAACGCTAGACGGTAGCCCACGCCGGGTTCGGTGAGGAGGAATCTCGGTCGGGCGGGGTCGGCCTCGATCTTGCGGCGAAGTTGGGCCATGTAGACACGGAGGTAGTGGGTTTCGGTAGCGCTATCCGGTCCCCAGACTTCTTTGAGAAGCTGACGGTGGGTGATCACCTTGCCGGCGTAGCGGATCATCGTGGTCAGCAGGCGGTATTCGATGGGCGTCAGGTGGATTTCCTCGTCATCGACGAACACCTGACGGCGAGCGAGATCGACCCGAAGGGTGTCGAGAACGAAGACCGATTCACCCGATTCGACGCCCTCCTCGGCGACGTGTCGCAGGGCGACGCGGATGCGGGCCGCCAGTTCGCCGACGCTGAACGGTTTGGTCAGATAATCGTCCGCGCCGGCGTCGAGGGCTTCGACCTTCTGATGCTCCTGCCCTCGGGCCGAGAGGATGATGATCGGCATGTGCGACCACTCGCGGACCTGGCGGATGACTTCCATGCCGTCGATGTCGGGCAGGCCCAGGTCCAGGATCATCAAGTCGGGCTGCTGAGTGGCGGCTTGCATCACGCCGTCGCGGCCCGTGGTCGATTCGACGAGCCGATAGCCTTGGCCCACCAGTGACACGCGCAGGAACCGGCGGATTTCCTGCTCGTCTTCGATCAAGAGTATCTTGGGGCCTTCGGTGGTCATGGTCCCCCTCCCGTGCCAGGAGTGTCGGGCTCCGCGGAGATCGGTTCTTCGCGTGCTACGTCCGGGGGTGTGCCTTCCAAGGGCAGGGAGAACCGAAAGACCGCGCCGCCGTCCGGTCGATTCTCGGCCTGTATCTTGCCGCCGTGCAATTGCACGATGCCACGACAGATCGCCAGGCCCAGGCCGGCTCCCGGGGAAAAGGGGACACCCGGGGAAAAGGGGACAGGTCCAATTTGCCGGAACGGCCCGGAGGGGG
>DATECS010000146.1:0-17866 GCA_035286785.1 Thermoguttaceae bacterium
TGGGGAGTTTTCTGGTCGCTGGCGGGAACCGTTATCTCGCGCGGCCTGATGCTCCTCGCTTCGATCCTGGTTGCGCGGATTCTCGGCCAGACCGTCTTCGGCGAACTAGGAATGATTCGTTTGACGATCGGTATGGTCGGCGTCTTCGCCGAATTTGGCCTCGGTTTGACGGCCACCAAACACGTCGCGGAGTTCCGCGCGAGCGATCCCGATCGCGCGGGCCGGATCATCGGCATCTCGGGATGGTTTGCGATGTTCACCGGCGCTCTTATGGCCGGCATACTTTTTCTTTCCTCTTCCTGGCTGTCGGAACACTCCCTCGAAGCTCCCCATCTGGCCCTTGAACTACGCATCGGCGCCCTCTATCTGTTCATCAGCGCGCTGAACGGCGCTCAGATCGGCGCCCTTTCCGGTTTCGAGGCATTCAAATCCATCGCCCGAGTCAATTTGCTGGTTGGCCTGCTCTCCTTTCCCATCCTCCTGCTCGCCGTTTGGTACGGCGGCCTTCCGGGAGCGGTCTGGGCCTTGACGATCAATCTCGGAATCAACTGGCTCTTCAATCATATCGCCCTGCGCCGCGAAGCGCGTCGTTTCGGCGTGCCGCTTCATTTTCGCGGGTGTGTCCGCGAATGGCCCGTCCTGTGGGCCTTCAGTCTTCCCGTCATCCTCGGAAACGTGCTGGTTTGGCCCGTCCGATGGATCTGCGGGACGTTGCTCGTAAGGCAACCCGGCGGCTTCGACGAAATGGCCATCCTGAACGCCGCGGATTACTGGTACGCCATGCTGTTGTTTCTTCCGGACTTGCTCGGCCAGATCATGCTGCCCGTCGTCTCCGAGCAATTGGGAGTCAAGGCGAAACAAACCGCAAGAAAGATAATGATCCTCGCGATCCAACTGAACGTGACGGTCTTGTTGCCGTTTGTCGTCTTGCTCTCCGTCGCGAGTCCGTACATCATGAACTTCTATGGCGAAAACTACAGGAGCAGTTGGCCCACGCTCGTCGTCTCCTTGGTGACGGCTCTGCTCATCGCCGGTCAATCGCCGATCGGATTCTACATCTCCGCGTCCGGCCGCGTGTGGGCGGGATTCATCATGAAACTGTGCTGGGGGTCCGTCTATATCCTGTCGACCGTTCTTCTGCTCCATCAGGGCGCATTGGGATTGGCCGTCGCCAGGGCCGTCAGCTACGTTGTGTTCACCATTGTGACCGGCTGGTTCGTCTTCTGCGTCGTTCACGGGCAGAAAGCGACCCACGAAGCCGTCGCGCCTCCGGGAGCTTAACCGATGTCCGAAAGAAGAATAACGCCCGCACGAGTCCTCAACCGTCTCAAGAGGGAGCTTAAAGCCAGGTTTTCGCGAGCGCTGAACACGACCGAGCGAGGCGTTTCAAAACCCTTTCGATACAAGGGGAAAAAAACCGTCAAGAAGACCTTTGCCGCGACTCCCGAAGCCCGCCGCGCCTTCGAGAACGAAATTCTCGCGCGCAAGGTGTTCGGGTCTTGCGATTGGATGTCTCCGATAGTCGCCTCGGGGGACGACTGGATGGCCGTGCCGCGCTATCCCGACGGCTGCCGGCTCGACCGTATCGCGCCCACTCTCGACGACGACACGCGAAAGAAAATCGCCGTCGAGTCATGCAACGTGATTCTCGACATGCTCGGCAAGGGCTATGCCCATCGGGATTTTCACTGCAAGAACCTGTTTTGGGTCGACAACAGGCAGCTTGTGGTCGTCGATTTCGAATGGGCCGTCGCTTACGAGCCCGGGCGGACGCCGCGATTCGCCGAGTGCTACGACATGACCGGCAAAGGGCTCGAGTCGCCCCCCGGCACGGGGAACATGTGCTACGCCGCGAACTATCCAAGTTCGTTGGAGCAGGTCTTGAAGGTATCCGGGACCGAGATAGTATCCTTGCTCGAAGCAAACCTCAAGGACCAGATGCGCGAGGTCACTTATACATTTCATACTGTTAAGGGACGCCGAACGTGCGATCTGGGGCGCATCTACGCCAGTTTTGACTCGCCCTACCTTCGCGTGTCGCGCGACGAAGCGCAACGCGACACCGAAGAGCGCTGCAGGCAGTTCGGCTTGACGGACGACGTGCTACGAGGACGCAGCGTACTCGACTTGGGAAGCAACATCGGCGCGATGTTGTTGGAGATACAGAAACACGGGCCGGGCCCCTGTCTGGGAATAGAATACGACAAGGACAAAGTGCGTTTGGCTTCGCGGATCGCCGCCTATAACGGTTTGAACAATGTCGTTTTTCGCGCGGGGGATTTGGAAAAGTGCGGCGCGCCGGACATCGGGCGTCATGACGTCGTCTTTTGCCTTGCCATTTTGGCTCACATGAAGCAACCAGAGCGTCTTTTTTGGCTGCTTTCGGAAGTCACATCCAAGGTCTTGTACTTCGAGGGCAATGCTCCGCAAGAAACGGAATACATTCGATCGAAGCTGACGGAATCCGGTTTCACGAACGTGACCTATCTTGGGTTTTGTACCGACGACCATCTCGACTCGAACAATCACCGGCCCGTGTTTCGCGCCGAGCGATCCAATTAGCCCCCACCCATCACGTACACGAAAAGGCCACGTCCATGCCGACCCGCCTATTCAGAAAAGTGTTCACGGCTTTTCGACAGCGTTGGATTCGATCCAATGGAGACCGCTTTACAAAGTGGCTGAGGCAGCAAGGTTGCAAAGTCGGCGAAGGAGTCCGATGGTATGATCTGCGATATACCTTTATCGACACAACCAGACCGTCCTTGATCGAGATCGGAAACGACGTATGCTTCACTCGCGGCTGCACTATTCTCACGCACGGATTCGACTGGTTTGTTCTGAGGAATCTCCATGACGAAGTCATAGCCTCTTCCGGAAAGGTTTCGATCGGCAATAACGTTTTTATGGGCATAGGTACGACGATCCTCAAAGGCGTTACCATTGGAGACAACTGCATCATCGGCGCCTGCTCGTTGGTCAATAAGGACGTTCCGGCGAACTCGGTGGCGGCCGGCAACCCCGCCAGAGTCGTCTGCGGCATTGAAGAATACTATCAGAAGCGCAAGAGCAAGTACGTCGAGGAAGCGAAGGCCTATGCCAGAAGCATCAAGGAACGCTTTGGACGCACCCCGATTCCCGCTGATTTCTGGGAGGAATTTCCGTTGTTCCTAAAAGCGGAAGAGGTTTTGCAGGGAAGCCCGTTTTCCGTTCAGGACCAGTTGGGTCCGTCTTATGAAAAATATCTCAAATCACATCACCCTTGCTACGACAGTTATCAAGCGTTCCTGAAGGACGCCGGCATCATTTGAAAGTCAGACTCTCGAAAGACTCGGCGGCGTTGCCGTCCGTGCAAACGGTTGAACCATGCGACTACTCCTATCTCAAGCGTTCACGCTGCTATTTCTGCTCGCCGCCCTGTTCTTGATGGGGACCGGATACGGGTTCCATCTGGCCCTCTTGGGATTGTTGGTCTGTCTGGCGGGTTCAAATCGCGCGACGATCGGCGTGTTCTGTCTTCTTTTTGGCGCCGCCGTGCTGGGCTACGTCGCCGAAACGTTCGGATACGTCGGCTGGGGTGGCGACGTGATCGTGGCCGTTGGTCTCTTGTTGCTTCTCACGAAGCCGGCCTTCTACGCCGCCATCCTTCAATCGCCGCGCGGACTGCTCTTGATTCTTTGGTGTACCTCGGTGTTCGTCTTTTTCTATCTCCTTGGCTTTCAAAGCAATTATTCCTTGCTTTTGCTCATTAACTATTCCAAAACGGTGCTTTTAACGTTCATCGGCTTTTTGTTTTTATTTTCCGACAGGTCCGTCAATTGGACGCAACTCGGACTGATGACAATTCTCGGAAGCATTCTTTACGTCGCCGCGGCGGGCCGACTGGATTCGAGCATATTGCCGGGGAGCATTTTTGACATCGGTTGTCTTCGCACCGCGCTCAACGTGAACGTCAAGGACACGACGCGGCTGTTCACGCATTACGTGGGATTCATGCCCGTCTGCGGTTTTCTATTTCTCTACTGCAAGAACGTCTCTCAACCCAAACGGCTCTGGGACTTGATCCTTCTTGCGATTACCCTTTTTGCCGCCATGGTGTTGATCGCATGGTCCGGCGCGAGGCAATCGCTTATTTTTCTTCTGCTCGGATCCGCAAGCATTTTCCTGTGTCAATTCGAAGGAAAGCTCCGGCGGTATTTATTGCCCGCCGCCGCGGTCGGTTTAGTGTTGGCCCTGTTCGTCGGCATCGGCGTAGCGCGGAATTTAACGATTTACAAGGCCATTCTCGATCCGAATGTGTCCATTTATGACAAACTCAACCGGAGCATGGTCTATAACCAGGCGTTTTCCCAAATCGCCGAGAGGCCTTTGTTGGGCCACGGTCTCGGAGGGTACCAGTACTCCCTGACCTACACGCGGAAAGTGGAACGCGAGTACGCGTTTGCCCACAACGTCCTTCTCGACATGCTCGTCCAGACGGGTCTATTCGGCACGGTCGCGTTCTTTCTTCCTTATGTTCTTTTTCGCGCGTACCGAAAGCGGTTCCCGCTTCTCCGGCATGAAATACACGGCAACGTGATATTGCCCATATTCATCGTCTATGTTTTGAGGATGTTGGTGGACGACCAACTTTTCGGCGTGGGGGCCTTCGTGGGCATTATCGCCTCGATGGATCTCGTGCAACAAGTCGGCCCATGTAGCGCACGAACTTTTTTTCCGACTCGCCCCATGAGATCCTTGCCGCCCGCCGGCGACATGAAACGTTGGCCTCACCCTGGACTGAAATAGGTACACGATCAGCGAGACCGCATCGGGGGAAATAAACCACGGACGCCTTGTTGTTCAACACGGACGAACCCCCATGCAACGCACGTCCCATGACACGGATTCACCATGACTTTTCGCGACGTTTCTTTTATCGTCATCGCACGCAACGAGGCGGGTGCTCTCTGCAGATGCCTCTCCTCGATCGCGTCCATGCCGCTGGAAGATTGCGAGGTGATTTGCGTTGATTCGGATTCCACCGACAACACGATGGAAATAATGCGGTCGTATCAGGACACGATTCGCAACTTGAAGATCATACGATGTTCGGGCTATCTGAACGCGGCGGTCGCAAGAAACGCGGGCATGCAATACGCCGAGCGTCAATATCTTTTCTTCGTGGACGGCGACATCGAATTGTGTCCCGATTTTCTCAGGGCGTCGCTGGAGTACGTCGGGGCGGGTCAGGCCGACGCCGCCACTGGAATTCTCGACGAAATCGTCTATTCCGAGGGTTATGAACGGACTTTCCGCGGGAGGTCGCATCGCAGGTTTTATTCCGAGATACGAGATGTCAACGATCCGGGAGGAACGCTCCTCGTGCGGCGACAAACGGCCCAGGCAGTGGGTTCCTGGGATGCCCGCATGGTCGTCAACGAGGATTACGACTACGCAATTCGTATCGCCCGCGTCGGACGCATGGTCGCGTTGCCCGTGCTGATGGGCATTCATCACACCTTGGATTATCGCGAAAGGCCGTGGCTTTTCTTTCGAAAGGGCTACCGCATGTACTTCGGCATGCTCATTCGCAAGCACTGGAGACACCCCCGATTGCTCAAGGGGATCGTGCATGACTACCGGGTTGGTTTTCCGTGGTGGGGGCTGTTGTTTTTAGGCACGATCATGGCGCTCGCGTTCCGCATGCCCGTGTGGCCGGTATGGGCAGGTTTCGGCTTGCTGGCGGCGTTGGACATGCTTTGGGGGTTGTACAAGGGGGATCGTTTCGCGGGACGTTTGTTTTCCCACTACCTTGACGTCCCGTCGGTTGTTCTTGGGATTATTGTCAACGCAAGGCGGACTATCCCGCCGACCGAGATCACGCGCGTGGCCTGATATCTTCGTTCACCGCAACAAGACATCTCGTTCGATGGTTGGACCATGAAGAAGCTGCTACGACTGGGATTGGCGTTTTTCATTAGCGTGTTGCCATCGAATGCATTTCGGGCCGCCGCGTACCGCCTCCTATTTGGATACAAGATTCAACGAGCGAAAATCGGTTTCGGCACCGTCATCAACGTGAAATCCGCCGAACTGTCCCACTGCGCCATCGGCCGGTTCAACCGATTCGCCGGCCCCATGTCCATTATCATAAAGAACAACGTGATTATCGGCCATCACAATCGCTTCCAGTGTGACCAGTGGACGGTCGGCGAACGGTTCCAGGCGGCCGGTTACCGACGTCTTCTGGAAATTCAAGAGAATGCCTTCATCACGTCGTTTCATCATTTCGACGTCGCCGGCGCATTCGTCCTGGGAAAGAACTCGTGGATCGCGGGGTTGGCATCGCAGTTCTGGACGCATGGCGCCGGGGCGACCGATCGAGACATATTCATTGGCGATAACTGTTACGTGGGCAGCGCCGTGAGGTTTTCACCGGGCAGTGGGATCGGCAACAACGTTTTGGTTGCCCTGGGAAGCGTCGTCACCAAAAGAATGGACCGTGATAATTGCATGGTCGGAGGAGTTCCCGCGAGAATTCTGAAAGAACACTACGAATGGAAAATCAGGAAGCATGTTGAACCGGATTAGCCCAATGGATCCGCGCCGGATCAAGGTGCTCAACCTTGTTCACGGTTTCCACGGCGGCGTTGCGCGCGTGGTGGCGATGCTCTCGCGGTTGAATGAACGGCCCGGCGTGGAATTGCGAACCGTCGTGCTCAATAATCCCGCCGCGCTGTGCAACCGCGACGACCTCGAGGCGTATGACCTGGACGTGATCCCCTATCAGGGACTGCACGACTTGTCCTGGATGGCTCCTTGCGCGGAACAGATTCGCACCTTTACTCCCGATTTGCTGCTCGTTCACGGCGACGGCCTCGCCGTGCTCTTGATCCGGCTATTGCAGCGGAAGCTACCCTACCATCCACCTTGCGTCGTCTGGAATCACGGCTACTATCAACGCGCGGCAAACGAACGAACGTCGCTCCGAACGTGCTACCACGCCGCTCGAGCATGGCTGACTCCCTGGGCATACCAGCGCAGCGCCACGGCCATTGCCACCGTCGCCGAACACGCCAAACGCTATTTTATCTCCCACGGCGTCGATGCCGAGAAGATTACCGTGATTCACAACGGAATTCCCTCAACGGCGCCGCCCTGCGATCCTATCCCGCGTTCGTCGATGGGCGTGGGCGAGGACGACCTCGTGATCGGCACGGTGTCGCGGATGGAGCCGGAAAAAGGCCTGGACTATCTGATCGACGCTTTCGGCATGATCGCCGACTCACATCCGCGCTCCCATCTGGTGATCGTGGGCGGAGGAAAGTGCTCCGACCAGTTGCGCGAACAAAGCCTGCGGCGCGGGATCGGCGCCCGAGTGCATCTGTTCGAATATCAGGACAATACCTCTGCCTGGGTGGATCGCTTCGACGTCTATGCGATTCCCTCGTTGCGTGAAGGCCACTCGATCGCGCTGCTCGAAGCCATGCGGGCGGGCAAGGCCATCGTGGCAAGTGACGTTCCCGGAAACAAGGAGTCCGTGGAGGACGAGAAGGAAGCCTTGCTGGTTCCCCCCAAAAATCCCAAGGCACTTGCCCGATCGCTCGATCGCCTCTTGACGGACCATGAGCTTGCCCGGAGATTGTCGGAAGCGGCCGTCTCGCGATTTCAGAGTTATTTCACGCTGGATCACATGCTCGATGATGCTGAAAAGTGGTTGGCTCGCTGCGTTGAGCCGGCCCGCCCCCAAAACAACTCGCGTTGGAGGATGTTCCAATGACTCACGAGGACATGAGATACGGCTATCCCGATGAAAGGCAGGTGGTCAAGGCGCCTTGGCGGAGTCAACTCCGACGGGCATTGTGGCTGCTTGCGTACTACACGCTTTTCAAGTGCTCGCTGCGGCCGATGTACGCTTGGCGGAACTGGATTCTGAGGCTCCATGGCGCGAAAATCGGCCGCGGCGTGGGAATCCAACGAAGCGCGCGGATCGACTGCCCGTGGAATCTAGATCTCGGCGACTACACCTCGGTCGGCGAGCAGGCGTGGCTGT
Source organism: Thermoguttaceae bacterium (assembly GCA_035286785.1). GTDB lineage: Bacteria > Planctomycetota > Planctomycetia > Pirellulales > Thermoguttaceae > UBA11386. Next base: position 8,036 of record DATECS010000146.1, read on the forward strand.
ACGCTCTCGACAAAATCGAGACCGGTGAGTTCACGATGATGTCGCCTCGGGTCGTCCTATGCACGGGCACGCATGACTTCACCATTCCGGAAATGCCCGTGGTAACCAAGCCCATCAGGATCGGACGCGGCGTGTTTCTCGGCATGGACGCCTACATTGGCCCAGGGGTCGTGATCGGCGAGAATGCAGTGATTGGGGCTCGATCGGTCGTGGTAAAGGACATGCCGGCCGGGATGATCTGCGTCGGCCACCCCTGTCGGCCTTTGAAACCAAGGTTGCCTGACGATGGGAACAAGCCATGAACGCCGTGCTTGTGACCATGCATCTCCGTGATCGGTCATTTATTCCATCGTCCGATCTCGAATGGAGTATGGACGCCATGCGTTTTCGTGAAGGAAGGAGCCTCGTCCGATGAACGCACCGCTCACTGGCGACGTCAGCGACACAAAAACCAGGATCATGGGCCTGGACTGCGTCAAGGGAGTTGCGATCGTCCTCATGGTCTACGGCCACTCGACATTTGTCGGCACGCTCTCCGACGTCCAGCATCATATCAATGATTACATATACACCTTCCACATGGCGATCTTTCTTTTCATCAGCGGCTATCTTTTTTCGCCTCGACCCGCGCCGAAGGTCTCCCTCAAGAAAACATTCCAAAACCTCTTTCTCCCGTACGCCATATTCCTGACTCTCTATTTGTTGGGGCTTTCCATCGCCAATGCAAGAGAATTTCCGACGACGGGCCAGATTGGACGACTTACTCTCTTCATGTGGATCGATAAGATCATACTGCACCCTATCGGGCCCTACTGGTTTCTGCACACCCTTGTTATCTACCAATCGTCTCTCGCATTATCCTTTTGGATCGGAAAAAAAACCAATACATGGTGCCTATTCAGCTTTCTCGCCATCACCTTCATTCTTCGAGACGTCGTCGGCATGACCTTGTCTTATAGCAACACGGGTTTTCTGGTTCTGGGTTATGCGATGCGACTCGGGGACGTTCAACTGTGCCAGTCTTGGAGGAACCTCATTCCGAACGTGATTCTGATCGTATTGATCTATTCCTTCTACCCCCCCAAGGCAATTCATGCTTCGTTTTTTGTACAAACGTGTCTGGTGATTTCCTTATTCTTCACCATGCTCACCTTCTTTGAAACGCCGCTGTTGAAAAATATATCGACCATTATGGCATTCGTCGGAAAGAACACGCTCGTAATCCTCGTATTGCACGTGTTTTTCCTTAATGGATTCAAGTTCTTCGCCGGGGCGATATTGTCGTTGGAGAGCACCGGAGTGCTGTATTCCATCTCGGTGACACTTCTTGCGGTCGCTCTCTCCATCGCGTCGGCAAGAGTGTTCGACGCACTAAGAATATCCAAGTATTTTTTTGCCAGGAACCATGTGTATCAGCCGATGATGACGCCCAGTGACGCATGATACAGGCTGAAACGAGGGATGGCGAGCACCTAGCCCGATCGCTACAATGTGTTTCGTCTCCGTCCCGTCAAAAAGGGAAGGTAGTCCCATGAACATCATGGTCACCGGCGCCGCCGGATTCATCGGCTACCACGTCGCCCGGCGGCTGCTCGAACGTGGCGACGCGGTCGTCGGCGTCGATAATGTGAACGACTATTACGACGTGTCTCTCAAGGAAGCACGGCTGGCCGGGCTCCGCGCGTATCCAGGCTTTGCTTTTCACCGGGTGGACCTCGCGGACCGGGAGGCTTTGGCCCGATTGTTTGAACAGGCCCGGCCGGATCGGGTCGTCAATCTCGCGGCCCAGGCGGGGGTACGCTATTCGCTGCAAAATCCCCACGCCTACGTCGACTCAAACCTGGTCGGGTTTGTGAACATTCTTGAAGGATGCCGCCATCATGACGTGAAGCACCTGGTCTATGCTTCCTCGAGTTCGGTGTACGGCAATAACAAAAAGCTGCCGTTTTCGGTCGCCGACAGCGTCGACCATCCCATCAGTCTTTATGCGGCGACGAAGAAGGCCAATGAGCTGATGGCCCACGCGTATAGTCATCTTTACGGCCTTCCGACCACCGGGCTTCGTTTTTTCACGGTTTACGGCCCCTGGGGACGGCCCGACATGGCCTGTTTCCTGTTCACCAAGGCGATCCTGGAAGACCGACCGATCGACGTGTACAATTACGGGAAGATGCGGCGTGACTTCACCTATATCGACGATATCGTGACGGGCGTGGTTCGGACGCTGGACACTATTCCGCGGCCGGATGAGAATTACGTGCCCGAGCGGCCGATGCCCGAGACCAGTTCGGCTCCGTACAGGGTCTACAACATCGGCAATCACCGCTCGGTCGAGCTAAACTATTTTATTGAACTGATCGAACGCGGATTGGGCCGCAAGGCGCGAAAGAACCTGCTGCCGATGCAGCCGGGCGACGTCGAGGCGACCTACGCGGACATCGATGCCCTGCAACGGGACGTCGATTTCCGTCCAAATACGCCCATCGAGATCGGGATGGAGCGTTTTCTGGAATGGTATTGCGGCTACTACGGCGTCGGCGATTCGGCGAGCCGCCGGACTTTAAAGGCCTAGGCACGAGCATGAAGACTTTGCCTGTTACCGTTATCATTCTCACGCTCAACGAAGAGTTCAACCTCCCGGGCGCGATCGAAAGCGTGAAGGATTGGGCGGAAGAGATTTTCGTGGTCGATAGTTGCAGCACCGACAGGACGGTCGACGTCGCGCTGGAGCACGGCGTCGGCGTCGTCCAGCGGCCTTTCACCAACTATAGCGACCAGTGGAACTGGGCGTTGGATCATCTGCCGATCAAAACGCCTTGGGCCATGAAATTGGACGCGGACGAGCGGGTCGGCGACGAGCTAATAAACGAGATTCAGGCAGTGATCGCCGACGATCCGAAGGAGGCCGCCTTTGTCATTCCCGTGCGGATCTGGTTCATGGGCAAGCCCATGCATCCGAAGATCTACGTGACGCGACTGTGGCGTCATGGAAAGTCGCGGTTTTCGGACGTCATCGTCAATGAACACCTCGTCGTGGAGGGCGGGACTGGGCGACTTCGCCATTTCATCGAGCATCATGACAGCGTAGATCTGCATCATTGGTGGGAGAAGCAAAATCGGTACACGACCATGGAAGCCATCATGCAGTTTCGCGGCGACGCACTGGCCGCCAAGCCCAAGATGTTCGGCTCGCGTCTCGAACGACGGATGTTCCTGAAAAAAATATTCTTTCGCGTGCCCTGTCATCTTCGCATCCAGTGGCTTTACGAAATGTTCGTGCGCGGGGCGATTTGGGACGGGCGGGCAGGGCTCGCCTGGGCCCACCTGCGGGTCGAGTTGTCGAAAATCATTGCACTGAAGATAAAGGAAATGCGGATTATCGGCCGGACGCCGCGGTTGCCCAAGGCTCCGCATGGGGATTACGATCCCCGGATCCTGGCGTCACCCTTGCAACGCCGCGTCGGAACCCAGGCGTTGGAGACTCCGGACGAGTCCGCCTAGGCGAGTCCGTCGCTCGCGGAAGCAACGCATCGATCAATTTCATGAAACCAGAAAACACGGCGATGGAAACGGAACGCAAAGTTCGCCTGCTCACGGGCATCTCGGGCTATCCCGATCGCGTTCCCTACGGACCGGGACTCGACTATCCCGAGTTTGCCGATTGCGCCTGGGCCAAGAAGACCTCGGACGCTAACGAAACCTACGACGGGGTTCGCCGCGTTCTCCAGGGGATGGGTTTGGATGAAGCGAGATTCGGGACCGCGCGTTGGAATCCGTTGGGTGAGTTGGCGCCGCTCGGCGGGCGAGTGACCATCAAGCCCAACATGGTGCGTCACTGGAACGAAAACCGAGACGATAGTTGGCAGACGGTCGTGACCCATTGGGCCGTGGTGCGGCCGTTGGTGGACTACGCGTTGTCGGCCGTGGGACCAAAGGGACACGTCACCATCGGAGACGCGCCGCAGTGGGACTGCGATATGGACGCGCTGAGGCGGCTTATCGACGTTCCGGCGTTCCTCGACCATTACGAGCGGACCGCGCCCGGCCAGGTTGACTTTGTCGATTTCCGGCCGGAATACTTCGTGGCCTCGGGCGTTTCGAAATGCGAGCCGATTCCCTTGGCCGGCGACCCGAAGGGGTACGTCCTGGTCGATTTACGGGACGACAGCATGTTTGCCGACCCGCGTCTGGATCCTCGGAAGTTCTACGGCAGCGGCTACGACAATCGGGCCACGGTGCGCAGCCATTCCCACGGGCGCCATCAATATCGGATCGCCGGCTCGGCGTTGGATTGCGACCTGTTCATCAACGTTCCCAAGCTGAAAACGCACCACCTGCTCGGCTTGACGGCCGCCATGAAGAACCTCGTGGGCATCAACGGGGACAAGAACTACCTGCCTCACTTCCGCATCGGTTTTTCCGACCAGGGAGGAGACCAGTATCCGCGCCGCACGCCCGGCCTCACGCTGCGCTATTGGATTAATCGCCACGCCATGCCGATTCTGGCTCGGAGCCACCGGTTGACAAAAATCTGGGGAAGGCTGCTCGGGCTGTTTCACAAGATGGGCGGCAAGAACCCTTATGCCGGCGGCGGATGGATCGGAAACGACACGGTCTGGCGAATGACCCTCGACCTGAACCGCGTTCTCCTCCACGCGAGCAAAGACGGAACGCTCGATCCCTCCCGGAAAGCCAGACGGTATTTGACGGTGGTGGACGGCATTGTCGCCGGCGAGGGAGAAGGGCCGATGAACGTCCAGTCGCGCGGCGCCGGAATTCTGCTCGGCGCCGGCAATCCGCTGGCCTGTGACCTCGTCGCCTTGCGCGTCATGGGATTCAACCACGAGCGATTGAAATTGATCTCCGAGGGGCTGAAGGACCACGCCTTTCCGATCCGGCCCGTGACGCGCCCCGGGGAACTCGACCTGGCGATCTGCGCCATGGACGGCTCGCTGTCATGGAGCGCCGCGGCCTGGGATGATTTGCCCGCCTACGACTTCCTTCCACCGACCGGCTGGGAGGGTCTCGTGCAACATCGCCGGGGCAGGGGAGGGCCCGCCCGTCATGCGTAGAACGATCCTCGCCTTGGCCGACTGGTGGTATGGATTCACGCCCTATTCGATCTTGCCGTCGCTGGAAGAATCGCAGTTCTGGCCGCGCGAACGCCTGCAACAATGGCAGCTCGATTGCCTGAAGAAGCTGCTCGTTCACGCGGGCGCCCACGTCCCGTTTTATCGTGATCTGTTCAAAAAGATCGCGTTTGACCCTCGCGACGTCCGCTCTCTCGACGACGTCCGGCGTCTTCCCATCGTTGGAAAACAGGAAATCATGGCGGAGCGTCTTCGTTTTGTCTCGGAGGTCGCTCCCCCACCGCGGGTTTGGCTCAAGACGACGGGCACGACCGGAAATCCCTTCAGTTTCATCAGGACGCGGCTGGCGCAAAGTTACAAGATCGCCAGCCGCCTTCGTTTTAGGCGTTGGTACGGCATCGAGCGACACGACGCCATGTTGAACGTGGGCGGAATCCCCTCGCACGGATCGGGCCTGATGGAAAGTCTCTCCCACCGCTTGCATTTCCTCGCAACCCATCGCGTCGAGGTTTTTTCCTCCGACCTGGAAGGACCGGGCAAGGAGGCCGCCGCGCGTCTGATCGAGAAATATCGCTTGAAAGCGGTGATGGGATACCCCAGCGGGATCGCCTCGCTCGCGAGGCATCTTTCCGCCGGACGCTCCTTGGCCTTCAGGCCGCAAGTCATATTCACCAATAGCGAGACGCTGACCGCGCTGATGCGCCGCCAGATCCGCGAGGGGTTCGGCATCGAGCCCCGCAGCGACTACGTCGCCACCGAGGGTTCCCTCGCCCACGAATGCCCCCAGGGCGGGCTTCACGTCGACATGGAGGAGACCTTGGTCGAGCTTGTGCCCACTGAACCGTCGGAACCGGGCACGGGCGAAGTGATAGCCACGTTCCTCCACGCGTTCGACTTCCCCTTGATTCGCTACCGCCTGGGCGACGTAGCCGCCTGGGACGAGGCGGACTGTCCCTGCGGCCGAGGCCTCGCGACGATCAGCGGTCTGGTCGGGCGCACATCCGACGGCATCGCCTTTCCCGACGGAAAGATCTTCACCGCGGCCAACATCAACATGCGTATCGCCCATTTCCCTTTTATCGACCGCATCCGGCAGTACCAAATCGTTCAGCAAAGCGAAAACACCGTGGAACTTCGCATTCTCGACGTCCCGGAGACCGACGGCGAATCGGTGGTAGCATTTCAGAAGGCCCTCGGCGATTTGTTCGTCGGCCTGCGAGTGGAAGTAAAACGCGTGGCGTCGTTTCCACGGGAAGCGACGGGCAAATTCCGTCCCGTCGTGGGATTAAAAAAGCAAGGAAAGTCGGCGGGCTCGTCCGAGCGGCCTTCCGAGGTTTAGTCGAACATGTCCATTGTCTTTGCCGGTGATTATCTTCCGCGTCGCCGCCTCGAACGGTCGGCGTTTCCGGAAAACTCGCGGATCGTCGCCAATCTCGAGTGCGCAATCGCCGACAACGCGACCGAAGCCCTTAAGTCCCATCCGCTCGTACTCGGAACGGAAGCCGATCGTTGCGTCGCGCAGGGCGAGTTCGCGGCCCTGAGTCTCGCCAACAACCACGTGTCCGACGCCGGATCGGCCGCCTTCGACGAGATGGTCCGCCGGTTGCATCGTGCGTCCAACGCCCAATTTTACGGCACCCGGGCCAATCCGTTCGCCGTGCTCGACGAGGCCGGCCGCCGCGTGGCGGTGATCGGCTGCATGGAACCATCGCGGTCTCGGGTGGGCCGCCTGTTTCGGCAAGAGGACGTGCTCAGCCTGATCCGCGACCTGACGGGACGCTACGATCGCATTTTTGTCACACCCCACTGGGGAAAGGAAGGCGAGTTTGCCGCCCATCCGTCACCCAAACAGCGGTCGCTGGCGCGACGTTGGATCGAAGCCGGCGTCCACGGCGTCTTCGGGCACCATGCGCACACGTTTCACGGCCGCGAACGATTCGACGGCGCGCCGGTCTATTACTCGTTGGGCAATCTGGCGTTCGACCACGAGGAAAGCCGCCGCTACCGCTTGACCGAGTTTGGACTGCTGGTAACATGGACCCCGGGTCCGCGGCCGGAGGACGACGGTTGGCGGGAGACCTTCGTTTCGCAGCGCGAATCGATCCCGCGGGAGCTGGACGACCCAACCCGGCGACTCCTGGCGGAGTATCTCGACGCCATTTCGAACGATCTGACCGAGAGACCGTGGACCTGCCTCCGCTGGGCCCGCGCCGTCGGAGGGATCTATATTACCAAGAGCCGGGCATCGTGGCGCAAACGGTTCGGCGGGCCCCACCCGTGGCGGAGCCGATGGCTCCGTGCGATCTGGGCCATGCTCCCCAGCACCGTCTTGCTCGACTTCGGAGGCCGATTTCCCGATAAGACAATCCTGGCCCGACGCGCGGAGCTGGAACGCCATTTGGGCGCATTTCCTGGGACCGCGCTAGACCACGACGAGTAAACACACCATGCGAGACACCTTCGCCCAACCCATCAACAACCGGTTTCCGCATCCATTCGCGGCGCGCGCCGACCATCCGGGCGACGCGCGGCGCGCATCACGGCTTGACCAGGGAGCCCGATGAGCCATGTATACTTTCTGGCGCAATGTCTACGACGCCGTGCCGAGCGTGCTGAAGATCCCCGTGGGCTGGCTGCCGTTTCCGCTGATCGCCGGCCATGCCTATCGGGAAACCATGGCCCGCGAAGCGACGCTCGATCGCGCGACGCGCGACGAGGTTCGGGCATTCCAGGCGGCGGCATTGGGGCGCATGCTCGCGTTCGTCTGTGACCAGGTTCCGGCGTATCGGTCGTTGCGGGCCACCGTCGATCGACTCGCGCCGCTGGAGGCGATCAAGGCGTTTCCGTTCGTCGATAAGGACGCCATCCAACGCGATTTGCCAAAATATCTTCCCCGGGATTTCAATCGCATCCGCCACCACGAAATCACCACGGGCGGCACGTCGGGCAACCAGCTCACGCTCTACGCCGACGACAATTGGCATTCGATCGAACTAGCGTTCATCCATCGCCAGTGGAAGCGGGTCGGTTACACGACTCGTTGCAGCAAAGCCATGTTCCGCGGAGTGGGTTTCGGCAAGCTTCCCAAGGGTTGCTACTGGCAGCGGAACCCGATCTATCACGAGTGGCAATACTCCCCCTTCCAGATGAACCCCACGACGCTGCCCGCTTACGTCCGCCACTTGCAGCGGTGTCGTCCGCGGTTCATTCACGGCTATCCCTCGGCCGTCTCGATGCTGGCCCAGTTCATTCTTGCCGAACGGATTCCGCCCAAGTCATTCGGAGTTCGCGCGGCGCTGCTTGGGTCCGAGGGCGTCTATCCCGACCAACGGTCTCTGATCGAAAATGCTTTTGACGCGAAGGTCTATTCGTGGTACGGCCATAGCGAGCGGCTCATTCTCGGGGGCGAGTGCGAAAAGACGACGGCCTATCACATGTTTCCCGACTACGGCTACCTGGAGTTCATCGACAAGAACCTCAACGTGCTCGAACGCGAAGGCGACGTCGGCGAACTCGTGGGCACCACGTTCTGGAACCGCTCGTTGCCGCTGGTGCGCTATCGCACCGACGACTTTGCCCGAAGGCTGGGACACCGTTGCGAATGCGGCAGGAACCACGACCGTTTCGACCAAACCGAAGGACATCGCAAACAGGACTGTATCGTCGGCAAAAGGGGCAGCCGAATCTCCGTGGCCGCCCTGAACCTGCACGGCCCCGCCTTCAATCACGTCGTGCGCTATCAATACTATCAGAACACGCCCGGGGTGCTCGAGATCCGCGTCATAACCCGGCCCGAGTTCGGCGACAAGGACGTGCGCCTGTTGCAGGAGGCCTACCGCCGCAAAGTGAGCGACGAATTGGACGTCATCATCCGCCCCGTCGCCGACATCCCCCTGACTCCCCGCGGCAAGTGCAAAGCGGTCATTTCGGAATTGGACGACCCGCGGCCGCCGGCCGCCTACGCGCAGATCACGCCGCTTCCCGAAGGAAGAATCGCCGTTTCGTCCGGACCCGTCGAATGGCACACGCAGATCGCCGCCGAGTTTGACAGCAAGTACGCCGCCAGCGAGAGCTTCAAGGAGCGCTTCGCAATCTGGGCAAAACTCATCGACAAGTACAGCCGCTCGGACGGAAGCGCGTTGGACCTTGGGTGCGGCAGCGGCATTTTCAGCTTGTACCTCGCAGAACGCAACCGAAGCGTGGTCGCGGTCGACGCGAGCGCCGAAATGCTCCGAATTTGCGAGGAGAAACAGAAACGTTCGGGCCTCAACAACGTGGCGTTCTCCAACCGCGACATCAACCGGCTCGAACCCAGTTGGATCGAGAAGGTGGACCTCATCATCTGCTCCAGCGTGCTGGAATATCTCGACGACTTGGACCGATCGCTGACCCTGCTCGCTTCGTCGCTGAAACGCGACGGCGTCTTGATACTCTCCATGCCGAACCGGCGGAGCCTCTACCGGCGCGTGGAATCACTGGCTTTTCGCTTCACACGGCGGCCGAGGTACTACCGATACGTCAGGCATCTCTGCACGGTGGACGAGATTGAATCCAGGCTGGACGCCGTCGGTCTAAAAATCCAGGAAAACACGTACTACGGAAGATCACCCTTGCTGTCTCCGCTTTTCCGGCGGCTGGGGCTGGCGCCTTATTCGGACAACCTGTTCGTGGTCGTGGCGCGGAGGGCCTAGCAATCCCAACGTCGCCCGCCGACCGGTCGCGTTCCCCACGACCCCCGACA
>DATECS010000147.1:0-27986 GCA_035286785.1 Thermoguttaceae bacterium
GCGCACTCGTGGGCTTGGGAACCGGCATGGCCGGATCGGTTCTCTTCACCCGATGGATCGGCCGAGCGAGAGGGAACCACGCATGACGCCGGCCATCTTGGGCACACGAATCGCACGACTCGGCTTCCGCGGCGGGGTGCATCCGGCCGGGCGCAAATCGCTCGCCGCCGAGCGGCCGGTCGAAGTGCTGCCCACGCCCGGCGAAGTGCTCATCCCCTTGTTGCAACATCTCGGCGCGCCGTGCGAGCCGACCTGCAAACCCCGCGACGAAGTGGCGCTGGGCGACGTGATCGGCCAAAGCGACAAGTTCGTCTCCGCGCCGGTCCATGCCTCGATCTCGGGCACCGTGGCCCGCGCGGCGATGACCACGCTGCCCAACGGCCGCCACGTGGCGGCCTTGCGGATCAAGGCGGCCGACGCCCAGCCGCTAGCCGGCCGCGCCCTGTGGGACGACGTCTACGGCGGCCCGTGGCCCACCGACGGGCTCGATCGTCACGAACCGAGCGAGATCGTCGATGCCGCTCGCAATGCCGGCCTGGTCGGTCTGGGCGGCGCCGCGTTTCCCACGCACGTCAAGTTGGCCCGAAACGACGCCAAACCGATCCACGCGCTGTTGATCAACGGCTGTGAGTGCGAGCCCTACCTGGCGGCCGACGATCGGCTCATGGTCGAAGCGCCCGAGCCAATCGTCGCCGGCGCGCTCTTGGCCCGGCGAGCGACCGGCGCGCGCCGCGTCGAAATCTGCGTCGAGGACAACAAGCCGGCCGCCGTGGATCGCCTGCGCGAGGCGGTCCGTGGAACCGACCTGGGCGTCCGCGTGCTGAAGACCAAGTATCCCCAAGGCGGCGAGAAACAGTTGATTCTCGCCGCGCTGGGCGCCGAAGTGCCCGCCGGCGGGCTGCCGCTGGACATCGGCGTCGTGGTGATGAACGTCGGCACGGCCGCCGCCCTGGCCCGCGCCGTGCTGCGCGGCAAGCCCTTGACCCATCGCATCGTGACCGTCTCCGGCGCGGGCATCCGCGAGCCGAAAAACCTGCTCGTGCCGGTGGGGACCAGCTACGCCGCGCTGTTGGAGCATTGCGGCGGACTCTCGGACCACGCCGCGAGGGTCGTCTCGGGCGGGCCCATGATGGGCTTCAGTCTGACCGACCTCCGCGCGCCGGTGACCAAGGGCGCCAGCGGCGTGACCGTCCTGGCCGGGGCTGAAATCCAGCGCGCGGCCGAAACGCCTTGCATCCGCTGCGGCCGTTGCGTCGAAGTGTGTCCCGTGCGGATCGTGCCGACCAAGCTGGCCCAGGCCGTGCGGGTCGACTACCCCGAGTGGTTCGAGACGTACCACGTCACGGCCTGCATCGAGTGCGGGTGTTGCGCCTATGCGTGCCCGGCCGGCATCCCGCTGGTCCAATTGATCCGCATCGGAAAAATCAAACACGCTGCCCGGAAGAGTTGAACCACGAAGAGTCGAGAACCACGAAAGACACGAAATGACTCCTTTTCCTTTTCTTTCGTGTCTTTCGTGGTTTCCCGCGGAATCGTGCAAAAGGATGACCTAGCCAAATGGCCGAATCCCCCGTACCCGCCGAAGACCTGGCCGCGGAGCCCGCGTTGCACGTAGCCCCTTCGCCCCACCTGGCGCAGTCGTCGCTGACCACGCGCGGCATGATGATCGACGTGCTCGTCGGTCTGGCGCCGGTCATGCTCATGGCGATCTTCGTCTTCCAGTGGTTCGCGGTGGTCCAGATCGGCCTCTGCACGCTCGCCTGCGTGATCACGGAGGCGATCCTTTGCGTCGTCATGGGCCGGCGCTCGACGGTGGGCGACTACTCGGCCGCCGTGACCGGCATGATCCTCGGCATGTCGTTGCCCGCCGCCGCCCCGTGGTACGTCGGCGTGCTCGCGTCGGTCGTGGCGATCGGGATCGGCAAGATCGTCTTCGGCGGGTTGGGCCACAACCTGTTCAACCCGGCCATGGTCGGCCGCGCGTTCGTCATGCTCAGCTTCGCCAGCCACCTGGGCGCGTCGGCCTACGTCGTGACCGACTCGCTCACCGTGTTGAGCGAGGCCACGCCGCTGACCATCGCCAAGCAGTTCGCCGCCGATTGGGCCGCCGGCCGCGTGGGCGAGGCCCCGCCCGAGTTGATCAAGGCCCAAGAATTCTGGCCCTTGTTCATCGGGCAAAAGAACGGGTCGTTGGGCGAAACGAGCGCCTTGGCCCTGTTGATCGGCGGATGCTATCTCTGCGCCCGGCGCGCGGCCGCCTGGCAAATTCCCGCCGGCGTGCTCCTGACCGGCTTCATCTGCGCCGCGGCGGCCCACGGTTCGCACCTGAGCCCCTTTGACGCGCTGAACCACCTGATCAGCGGCTCGTTCTTGTTCGGCGCGTTTTTCATCGCCACCGATCCGGTCACCAGTCCCGTGACCGGCAAGGGTAAGTTCCTCTTCGGCCTGGGCATCGGCCTGTTGACCGTTTTCATCCGCTTGTTCAGCGGATATCCCGAGGGCATCATGTTCGCCGTCCTGTTGATGAACGCCGTCGTCCCGCTGATCAATCGTTGGACCATCCCGCGCCCGCTGGGAGCGAAATAATCATGATGACCGACAACCCTCGTCAACCCGGTTCCTTGCGTCAGGCCTGGCTGGTCATCCTGCTGGCGCTGCTTTACGGAGGAGCGCTAGCGGCCACGCAAACCACGCTCGGCCCGCGCATCGCCGAAAATCAGCGTCGGGAAACCTACCGCGTGATTCCCACGTTGGTCGCCGTCGACGGAGCGGCCAAAGTCCAGCCCGTGACCCTCGCGCTGGCCGACGGCAAGAAGCAGGAAGTCTTCCGCGTCGTGGCCGACGACGGCGCGACGGCCGGCTGGGTGCTGCCCGCCCACGGCCAAGGTTTCCAGGACCGCATCGATCTGTTGATCGGGGTGACGCCCGACGTCGCGACCATCCTGGGCCTGTACATTCTCGACCAGAAGGACACGCCCAACCTGGGCTCGCTGATCACCGAGGAACCGTATCTCGGCCAGTATCGCGGCATGCCGACCGACCCGAAGATCGTCGTCGTCACCTCGGCTCCCACGACGACCTGTCAGATCCGCTCCGTCACCGGCGCCACGATCAGCTCCACCAGCGTGGCCGAAATTGTCAACCGAACCATCGAATCCCTTAAAACGCCCATCCGCCGGTGGCGGGCGGAGAACAAACCATGAGCTCTTCCGAACCCACCGCGATGGAGCGATTCATCAACGGCATCTTGCCGGAGAACCCGATCTATCGCCAACTGCTGGGCATGTGCCCGACGCTGGCCGTGACCGGCGCGATGAAGCCCGCGATGACGATGGCCGTCTCGACGGCCTTCGTGCTCATTGCGGCCAACCTCATGATCAGCCTGATCCGGCGCCTGTTGAAGCCGCATCTGCGGATTTTGATTTTCACGCTTACGATCGCCACGTTCGTCACCATCACGGACCGGTTCCTGGCGGCCTATCTCTACGAAATGAGCAAGGCGCTGGGCCCCTACGTGCCGTTGATCATCGTCAATTGCATCATCATCTCGCGTTGCGAAATCTGCGCGGCCACCCAGGGCCCCTTCACCGCGTTTTGCGACGGGGTGGGCATGTCGCTCGGCTTCGCGCTGGCGCTGGCCAGCCTCGCCACCGTGCGGGAAATCCTCGGCAGCGGCTCCTGGTTCGGCATCATGCTCCTGCCCAAGGAGTGGCCCCACTGGACCATCATGATCCTCTCGCCCGGCGCGTTTTTTGCCTTGGGTCTGTTGCTGGGTCTGGCCAACTGGATCAGCCGCCGCCGCCAGGAAGCCGCCGCCCGCCAAGCGAACGAACCATACTAACCACCAAACACGCGAACACGCGAAAGAACCGATGGACACGTTCGTCACCATTGTGCAGTTGGCCATCGCCGCCGCGGTCATCAATAACTTCGTCCTGCACTACTTCGTCGGGATATGCTCGTTCCTGGGCGTTTCGCGGCGGATCGACATGGCCTTGGGCATGGGCCTGGCCGTGACGTTCGTCATGGCGATCGCCGGTCTGTTGAGCTGGGTGTTCACCTACTACCTGCTTCGGCCGTTCGCCCCGCTGCCGGCCTGGGTCTGGCACATGGTCGGCGGCGACCCCGGCGTGACCATCGACCTCTCGGTGCTCAGCTACATCCTCTACATCTTCGTCATCGCCGCGTCGGTCCAGTTCGTCGAAATGTACATCCGCAAGTTTTTCCCGGGCCTGTACAAGGCGTTCGGAATTTATCTCCCGCTGATCACCACCAACTGCGCCATCCTGTTCGCCTGCCTCGAAATCATGAAACAGCTTCAGGATCCGACCCGGCTCTGGGGACTCGGCGAGGCGTTGACGTTGTCCATTTTCGGCGGGCTTGGCTACACGCTGGCCATCGTGCTCATGGCCGGCATCCGCGAGGAAATGGACCGCTGCGACGTCCCGCGGTCGTTGCGCGGCCCCGGCATCTCCCTGATCGTCGCCGGCATCCTCGCCATGGCGTTCATGGGCTTCGCCGGCGTGGACCGGGCCATCGAAACCACCTTCACCGTCCTTATGAAGAAGTAGGGTGGGCATTGTCCACCAGCAACCTCTCCGGCAGCCAAAAGCACGTTCGTGTCTTTCGCGTTAAAGAAGGAATATCGCTCCCATGTCGATTCTCGTCAGCGTTCTTTTGGCCGCGGCCGTGCTCGGCGCGCTGGCCGTCGTCGCGGCCTACGTGCTCGGCTGGGCCAATCAGGCCTTCAACGTCGAAGTCGATCCGCGCGAGTTCGCCGTCGCCGCCATTTTGCCCAACGTCAATTGCGGCTCCTGCGGCTACGTCGGCTGCGGCGAATACGCCGCCGCGGTGGCCGCCGGCAAGGCCGAGGTGAACCTCTGCGCGCCCGGCGGACAGGATTGCGCCCGACGGGTGGCCGAAATCATGGGCGTCGGCCTCGAACCGTCGTTCCCCTATCGGGCCGTGGTCCATTGCGCCGCGCGGACCGACCAGCGCCGCGGCCGGAGCGACTACCAGGGCGAGCCCACCTGCGCCGCGGCCAACCTCGTGGCCGACGTCCAGGGCTGCACCTACGGATGCCTCGGCATGGGTGATTGCGAGCGAGCCTGCCCCTACGACGCCATCCACGTCGTCGACGGACTGGCCACGGTCGATTACCACAAGTGCATCGGCTGCAAAAAGTGCGCCAAGGCCTGCCCACGCCACATCATCACGATGGTCCCCTTCAAGGCCGAGCGGATGTTGGTCGTGGCCTGCTCGAACAAGGATTTTGGACCCGAGGTCCGCGACGTCTGCGAGGTGGGGTGCATCGGCTGCCAGGCGTGCAGCAAACACGCCGAGCCGATGGAAATGGCGGGCCACCTGCCGGTGATCAACTACGACGCCTATGCGTCGGCCGATCAATTCGCCCTGGCCGTCGAAAAATGCCCGCGCGAGAGCCTGCTGTTCATCGGCAAGCCCACGCCCGCCGACCTCGCCGCGGTGGCCGAGGAACCGCTGCCCGAGCGCGTCGAGGCCGACTTCCAAACCACGGTCGACGACACCGAATGGCGCGGCTGACGACGTAACGCAAGGACGCAAGGACGCAAAAAAATTAGAGATGCGAAAAACCGACGGAATAATCCTTTCGTGCCTCTTCTTTCTTTTCCTCCGTCTCTCCGCGTCTCCGCATGAAAAAGCATTACCTTTGCGTCCTTGCGTCTTCGCGTCTTTACATTGAAAAAAGCTACGCCGGAAATCGCCGCTTGACGAGCGTACGGACCTCGTCGAGCCACCCCTCGCGGTCCTCCGGCGTGCTCATCACGATCGACTCGAAGTTGCGCCGCGCGAAGTTCGTCACGCCGCACAGCCCGAAAATGCAATTCTTCCAAAGGTTCTCCAGCGGATCGCCGTAGCACTCCAACTCCGCCTCGCGCGGCGTGTTCGACGTGGTCAGCACCAACGCCGACCGACCCGCGATCGTGCTCGTCACGCCGTCGGGGCCGAATCGGTAGACCGGGCCGTTGCGGAAGATCCGGTCGATCCAGCCCTTGAGCACGGCCGGCGGCTGGCCCCACCAGTTCGGATGCACCACCACGTAGCCGTCCGCGCCGACCAGCTCGTCGAGATGCCGCCGCACGATCGGGTCCGCCGGCACGTCGGCCGCCAGTTCCTCCTGGGTCAGCACCGGGTCGAACCGTTCGGCGTACAGGTCGTGAAACACCACGTCGTGGCCCGACGCCCGAAGCGTCTCGACGGCCGTCCGCGCAATGGCGTGGCAAAAACTCGTTTGACTCGTGTTCTGATGACCAAGGACGACCAGGATTTTCATGGCGATGGTTCTTTAACGGAGAAATAAGAACTCGAAGGAACAAAGAGGTCGGACCATGTCGAGCTTCACAGTATAACACACCGTATCCTGATTTCCACGGGCCCCGAGTGCCCTTGAGCCCCGGCCCGTGCTGTGCCAAAATAGCCCCATCCCCGTAGGTCAGGCTGTGCCTGACACCCGAGCCAAATAACCACGAGCGGCCATGACGGAGCGTGGCCCTCCAGCGTCTTTTTGTCAGGCACAGCCTGACCTACGGACTACGGACTACCTCCCTTCGCGTCTTCGCGGTAAAAATCAAACGCCCAGGAACCCGTCATGGACCCCAAAACCACGCCTCCCCGGCGCCGAAGCTGGGCCGAGCCCTGGAAAGTCAAAGTCGTCGAGCCGCTCAAAACGACCACTTACGACCAGCGCCAGAGGGCCCTGGCCGAGGCCGGATACAACACGTTCCTGCTGCGGTCCGAGGACGTCTACATCGACCTGTTGACCGACAGCGGCACCAGCGCGATGAGCGACCGTCAATGGGCCGGCATGATGCTGGGCGACGAAGCCTACGCCGGCAGCCGCAACTACTACCATCTGCAAGACGCCGTCCAAAAATACTACGGCTACCGGTTCCTCGTTCCCACCCACCAGGGCCGCGGCGCCGAGCACCTGCTGTCGAGAATGCTCATCAAGCCGGGCGACGTCGTGCCGGGCAACATGTACTTCACCACCACGCGGCTCCACCAGGAGTTGGCCGGCGGGCGGTTCGTCGATTGCATCACGCCCGAGGCCCACGACCCGGCCGACGAGTCGCCGTTCAAGGGCAACTTCGATCTGGCCGCGTTGGAAAAGGTGATCCTCGACGTCGGCCCTCGGCAAATCCCCTACGTCTGCGTCGGCGCCACGGTGAACATGGCCGGCGGCCAGCCCATCTCGATGGCCAACATGCAGGCGGTGCGAGAGCTGACCGCGCGGCACGGCATCCGCGTTTTCCTCGATGCGACCCGCGCGGTCGAAAACGCCTATTTCATTCAGCAGCGCGAGCCGGCCTATCGCAATCAGAGTGTCGCCACGATCCTCCGCGAGTTCTGCGACCTGAGCGACGGCTGCACGATGAGCGGCAAGAAGGACGCGCTGGTCAACATCGGCGGCTGGCTCGCCATGAACGACGCCGCGATCTACGAACAGGCCGCCAACCTCGTGGTCGTCTACGAGGGCCTGCACACCTACGGCGGCATGGCCGGCCGCGACATGGAGGCCATGGCCATCGGCATCGAAGAATCGGTCGCCGACGACCACGTCTGCGCCCGCGTCGGCCAGGTCGAATACCTGGGCCAGAAGCTGATCGACTGGGGCGTGCCGATCGTGCGTCCCATCGGCGGCCACGCGGTCTACCTCGACGCGAAAGTCTTCTATCCGCACCTGCCCCAGGACGAATTCCCCGCCCAGCGACTGGCCGCCGAACTCTACCTCGACGCGGGCATCCGCTCCATGGAGCGCGGCATCGTCTCGGCGGGGCGCGACTCAAAGACGGGCCGCCACCGCTACCCCAAGCTCGAACTGGTCCGCCTGACCATCCCGCGCCGCGTCTACACCCAGGCCCACATGGACGTCACGGCCGAATCGGTCGCGGCCGTTTACGAGCAACGCGAGAAGGCCAAGGGTCTCGCGATGGTCTTCGAGCCGAAGTATCTGCGATTCTTTCAGGCGAGATTTGAACCCAAACCGTAGGCCGGGTCGCGACCCGGCAAAAGAACTAATAAATTGGGTACCACCGGTTCTTGAACCGGTGTCGCGAAGCGACAAGAGGTCAACGCACGGGAGGCAATTCGAGATGAAAGATGTGCGGCTTTCCGCAAACAATTCATCTGGAAAAAACCACTAGGCGGAGGAACCGTAATGCGACAGCAACGGATTTTGATGATAGTCGGCGGTCTTTTGATATCTGGCGCATCTGCGTGTGCTAGTGGATTGTCCGAAGAGAAGGGCAAACCAATTTCGATCAAGGGCCCCTTCAAACCGTCTGGCTCCGTATCGCTTGCCGATCTGCAAATCCCCAAGACAGCGCGAGCCTTTCAGCCATTGCACATGGGGTTCGACGATGCTCTTCAAGACGTCGATCGGGCGTACATCATCTTTACGTTCAAAGGCGACGAGGATCCACAGCGAATCCTCATCGTCGAGGCGGTCGCCCGAGACCATCGCGGAAAGGCTATCGCACGAATGAGAGAGTCCTTCCGCGACCCTCGAATCGAGGCCAAGAAGCCGCAGCCACTCGGATTCAAGATGGATCCGACTGCCGACATAATGTTGAGCCTGCCAAAAGGCCTGCTTTTTGAGAAAGTTGCGTCGATCGACCTCTATGTTACCGAAGAACGTAGGCAATTAGAACCGACAAAGCCGAGTGTCCGCCGACCGTCCGAAGGAAATCAGACTCCTATTACGATCAAAGGGCCCTTCCAGCAATTCGGCTCCGTATCCCTCGAAAACCTGCGCGTTCCGAAAGCGGCAAGTGCCTTTCAGCCCACTCGCATGAAGCTCGAAGGGAGCCTTCAAGACGTCGATCGAGCCTTTATTATCTTCACTTTCAAGGGCGACGAAGATCCGAAACGCGTTCTAGTTGTCGAGGCGATTGCCCGGGACCGTCGAGGAGAAAGTGTCGCCCGAACGATGGCGACCTTCCGCGACCCACGGATTGTAGCGAAACTCCCAGGACCGCTTGGCAGCAAGGTATATCCAACTGCCGTTATTCTACTGGAGTTCCCGAAAGGGTTGCTTTTGGGCAACGTCCATTCAATCGACTTGTATGTCAAGGAAGGCCGGCAGCGGCCAACCAACTCGAAATAGCGACGCCGGATACTGGCTACCCGGCAGACACACACGTCACGGAATTCGTATTTTGCGAATTCGGGCTTGCTAGTTCGATTATTGCGAACTACAAACAAAGAGATGAGCCAATGACAACCCAATTCAAATTCGGTTTGAAGGGCAAGAATCGCGATTCCTACCTCGACCTTGTGCGGGCGTTTTCCCTGGCCTCGATCAAGTCCGACAAGCATCTCGACGAGGCCCAACGGGTGATGGACCGGCTGCTGGCCAAAAATCGGCTCGACGGCGGCGAGCGGATGTACCTTGATGCACTGAGCGATCTGGTGGCGACCTACGAAGACGAGCACCACGCCATCGGCCCCGCCTCCGACGCCGACATGCTGCGTCACCTCATGGAAGCCAAGTGCGTCACCCAGGTCCAACTCCACGCCGACGCCCACGTCGCCAAATCGACCATTTCCGAAGTCCTGGCGGGCAAACGCCCCTTCAGCCGCCGCATGATCCGCAAGCTGGCCGACTACTTCAAGGTCGACGTCAGCGTCCTTGCGGCCAATCTGTAACGGCCGGCCTTTCCCGCGGGCCGGGCCTGGCGCGGTGAACCGATCCGCGGTGTATAATGTCTCTCCATGCTTGGGCCCACGCCGCCAATACGCCGTCCCTATGTGGGGATATTGCACCCCCGGACGAGGAAACTTCCATGAAGCCAACGACCATTGACCCGCCAGCCGCTCCCGCCCCCTGGGCCGCGATTCCCTTGCCCGCCGCCATTCGCCGGGTGCTCGACGCGGCCCCGTCGGTTGTCCTGGCCAATACGATCGAAGACCTGTCGGACCTGGCCTGCGGCGGGCGGGAAAATCGCGAGTGGACCGTTCGCTATACGCTGCCCGACGGTCGGGAGGTGGTCGAGGCCACGGTGGTGCGGGTCAAGAACGGCATCGCGGCCAACTACGTCGAGCCGTACATGCGGCGGCGCGATCCCGACTGCATGGTGATCGGCGACGCCCGGCCCTCGGACAAGCCGCGATTCGCCGAGCGATTTGGCGAGCCGTTCGCGCGGCTGCGCGGCGAGACACTCGACTGGCTGGCCGCCCAGGACTTGGCCGTGCTGGCGTTCGAGATCGGCCAGCCCGGCACGGGCGGCGACGCCTTGGCCATCTGTCCGGCCAACGCGGGCTTCTTTGCTTTTGGGCTCGGCCTGTTGCAGGGCGTGATCGACCTCCGCGCGCTCGACCGGCCGTTCAAACCGTCGACCGTCATCCTGCTCGCGCCGCCGTTTCGACACACGCGGTTCGACGGGCGCCAGATCGTCGTCCACAATCGGGCCGAAGTCCACGAAATTTTCGCCTACAACCTCTACCCGGGCCCCAGCGCGAAGAAGGGCATCTACGGCGCGCTGATCCACCAGGGCACCGACGAAGGCTGGATCACGGCCCATTGCTCGGCCGTGCAGGTGATCACGCCCTACGACAATCAAGTGACCATCATGCACGAAGGGGCTAGCGGCGGCGGCAAAAGCGAAATGCTCCAGCAGCCCCACCGCTTGGCCGACGGGCGCATCGTGCTGGGCAAGAACCTCGTGACGGGCGAGGAACGCTATCTCGAAATCCCGCGGACCTGCGACCTCCATCCCGTGTGCGACGACATGGGCCTGTGCCATCCCGACTATCAGGAGAAGAACGGGAAGCTCTGGCTCATGGACGGCGAAAACGGCTGGTTCCTGCGGGTGAACCACATCGAGCATTATGGCACGGACCACGACCTCGAACGGTTGACCGTCGCCCCGTCGAAGCCGCTCTTGTTTTTGAACGTTGACGTGGTGGCGGGCGGCACGGCGCTGATTTGGGAACACGTCGAGGACGCGCCCGGCGAGCCGTGTCCCAATCCGCGCGTGATCGTTCCGCGCCAGATCGTGCCGGGCGTGGTCAATGAGAAGGTGAGTGTCGATATTCGCAGTTTCGGCGTGCGCACGCCGCCCTGCACGGCCGAGTCGCCCTCGTACGGCATCCTGGGCCTGTTCCATCTGCTGCCGCCGTCGCTGGCGTGGCTGTGGCGGCTGGTCGCCCCGCGCGGCTACGCCAACCCGAGCGTCGTCGGCGGCGACACGATGGGCAGCGAAGGCGTGGGCAGCTACTGGCCGTTCGCCACCGGCCGGCGCGTGGATCAGGCCAACTTGCTCTTGCAGCAATTCCAAGCCGCCAGCCGCACGATTTATATCCTCACGCCCAACCAGCACGTCGGGGCGTGGCGCACCGGCTTCATGCCGCAATGGCTTGCCCGCGACTACCTGGCCCGGCGGGGCCACGCCAAATTCAAGTCCGACCAGATCGAGCCGTCGCGCTGTCCGCTGTTGGGCTATTCGCTCCGCAGCATGAGGATCGAAGGCACGCTCATCCCTCGCTGGTTCTTGCAGGTCGAAACCCAGCCCGAGGTCGGCCCGGAGGCCTACGACCAAGGCGCGGTCGTGCTGACCGAATTTTTCCACGACGAGCTGCGCAAGTACCTGCAGCCCGATTTGAGCCCGCTGGCCCGCCAGATCATCCACTGCTGCCTGGCCGGCGGGGCGGTGGCCGACTATGCCGAACTGATCCCCAGCGAGTAGGAAGGTGGGATCGGGGGACGGGGATCGGGAGGCGGGGGACGAGAGGCGAGGGACGGACGACCGGGTAGCACCCTATGGGGTTAAACCTATTTTGAAAACACGGATGCCCACGTTGCCACTCCGTTCAGGTTCTTCGTCCATGCCGCCGCGAAGCGGCGTAAAACGAATAGCCGGGGGTGGAGCGATTAGCGGAACCCCCGGTCACAAGCGGAAACCAGCGAAAGCTGCGTAGCGGCGCTACGTCGCGTCCCGTGAACGATGGTCGCCGCTACACGGCGTACAACGCATAAGAATGAATGTCATGGTTAACAAGAATCCGTGCTCGACATCACGTGGATTTACCCGAGAATTCCCATGATCAAGGTGCTCGCGGATGCATGTCGTGGATTGATGGCCGAGTCGGATTTCTGGCTTCTGTCCGTTCTCGGTGATTGGACTTTCGAGGAAACCAACCGTCCATGCTTCAAACGATACGTGAAATCATGGGAAGGGCGAGTACCCGATGTTGTGCTTTGTAAGGTGAAGCAAGGCATAAACGACTTGCTCAAAAATGCGATCGAAGACACGCATGGTCTGGAACTGCAAATTCGTCGAAATGAATGCTATCCTGGCAGTCGAGAGCGATCTGACTTGGCTATTGTTGGACGCAACGGTGGCCAGACCGTCCATGTTGAAGTGAAGTACGTTTACGACTGCACTTACCCTAAACAATACAAATATGCGATCCCGGCAGACAGCAGGAAACCTCTGGATTACCAGATCGTATTCTTTGCCGGCCTTCCATATTATCACTATCCCTCAGCCATCTGTTATGGCGTGAAGCGAGCAAAGTGCCGTCAGACAGTAATTGTGGGCATCGAGAGACAATACGCGGAGTTGTGCAGATTCATTCGGCCCGCGGATTGGCCAAAAGAAGCCCCTTGGCGAATTGATCTTCCATTGGAAACACCGACCATTTCCGAGGACTGCATTCGTGCCTGGTTCAATGATGCCGCTGTTTTTTGGCCTGATGAACCGTGGGAATTCGTTGCATCACGCGAATTAAAGGATGCACAAGTCGGTTTTGCGATTTGGGACTGGTCACGGACAGGTACCGGCTGACACCGGTTTTCGAACCGGAGGGAAGATGTCCCAAGAGGTTGACGTACACTTGTCGATGCGGAGCCGCCGCCATGTCCTTGACTGCTGACGATGCTCAAATGGATGAGCGCCCTCTGTCGAAACGCTCATGGCGTTCGACCGTGGCGGTCGTCCTCGCCTTCTGCGTTTTCACGGCCGTGGTCGAATGGATGGCCGTGTCGTTGGACAACACGTTCCTGACGGGCCTGCCGTTCCTCGTTGCATGTGGAGTGATGGTCTGCGAGTTCCGCCGTTGTCCTCAATGTGGCCGACGCCTCCGGGCCCGCCGCAAGATGCTCGACCACCTCTGGAACACGCGATACCGCGTTGTCTATGACTGCCCGCACTGTCAAATCACCTGGACCACCAACCTGATCAGTGACACCAAGTACGACGCTTCGGGCAGTTGAGGCGGGCCTGACTCGACTTATGACGCTAGTCAACCCAGACGTACGCGGCCCGATCCACCGTCAGTGTCCATTCACTCGGGTCTCTCGATCGCAACTCAGCTCGACCATTCTTGTCGTCGCCCACGGCCAGTCCCCAGTGCATAAATCCACCTCCCCACCACAACAGTAACTCGCGATCAGCACCTGTCCCGTGAACCGAAACTATCTCTGGCCGCAGCTCACGCACCACCTCCGGCCACTGTTCCTCGGGAATTTGCCCGGACCATGAAGGGTCCGGGTTGATGGAACGAGACCACGTTCTTATCTCATCGAGGGGGACTCGCTCTTTAACCCATACGCGAAAGCCTTCTAAAAAAGACACCGGTCCGGGCTTCGCCGTGGCAACGCACGCCCATAGCACCGCTGCGGCCAAAACGAACATGACCGTCGAGACAACAACGGCGCGAACAGACGCCCTCGACCGCCATACATGATCAATGCACCATACGATCAGACCAATCATCGACCCAATACCCAAGAGCGCCAAGCCCGCAAATACGAGTAGGTTTACGGGAGTAGCCGGGCTCGATGAGATACGACCAGTCGAGTACGCCGTCGATTGATGCCAAACCCGCGCGGCCAACAGTGCCGAAACGGCAATCACCAGCAAAGCTACTCCCCAAGCCAGTCTGGCACGATCTTTTTTGCTCATCGCAACCTCTATTGAGTGTGGAACCGCCGACCTCTTCGCAACTGCAACGCTGTCTTGTCACTACCCCACTTCAAACTTCATAGTTCGTGTCATCCCAAACAGTTACTTCGGCACAAACCCTTTTTCCCGCAGCGCCTTCGTCAGATGGTGAAGCTTGGGATTCGCCGTTTTGAGTTTCAACGCCTGTTTCGCCGCGAGGGCCGAGTACTTGCCGCCGACCGTGGCTTCGCGGAGGTCGGCCAGCAGTTGGGCCGCTTCCCGGTAGGCCTCGGTCGAACGCTGGGCCACGAGCTGCTCCGTCTTGCTTAAAAAGGGCTTCGGGTCGGCGGCCATCTTCTTGAGCAAGGCGGCCCGTTGACGCGCCGCCTTTTTGTCCGCCGCCTGCTTCCATTCATGCCGCACATGGGCCGCCGCGTCTTCGAGCTGGGCGATTGTGCGGCTCGCCGCGGCCTTGTCGAACTTCGCCCGGATTTTCGCGCGGACCGAGACGCCCGCGTCGCCCAGCAACTCGGCAAGCCAGGCGTCCTTCGTCGCTTGCGGCTGGTCGGTCAGCCATTGGGCATAATGCGTGCCTTGGTCCGTCGCGGTTGGCGCGGGCCCGCTTTTCCGCGCGGCGACGGCGACGAGCGACTTGCCGATCCCGTAGAATTTGGCCAGCGCCCGTTGCGGCTTGGTCAAGTCGTCCAAACCGGCCGGGACGGGCGCTTCGACCGATTCTTCAGGATCGTGATTGCTGTCGCCGGACACGGCCAGGTGCGCCAAATAGAGCGGTCGCGGGTCGCCCGCCAGAATCTCGGCCCGCAGCGGAACGAGCCAATTGAGCACTTTGTCCACGTTCCACAACTCGGCGAGCGCATCACCTTCGTAATAGGGCTCAATGATCAGGGTTCCGCCGGATCCCTTTTTGTCCTTGCGGAAGGCAAGCAGATTGCCCGCCAAATAAGGCTTGGCGGCCCGAGCGTCGGGGAATCCGTTCGGAAGACGGATGAGGAGGAGTCGGGTTCCGAAATTCGCGTAATGCACGTGAACGTCGTACCCGCGGCGCATCATCTCGAAGGCATTGCCGTGAAAATCGCCGTAGTGATACTCGTTCTCGAACGACCACGGCGTAATATGGGCCCGCGACGACTGCCGCCGCATGTACGCCAGATCCTTCTTCCCGACGGCCCGATCAACCGCCCGAAACGCCACATACTGATATTCGCTCATCGCGTGTCTCTGCGTGAATGGCAGCCAACTCGAACAGTACGCCCTGCGCTATTCAACGTCCTCGTAAGCCACTCCAAACACTTCCGGCGCGAAATAAGTTTTGGGGGAAATGCCTTCCACTTCCCGGAGAATGCCGGCCCGGACCAAGCGATCGACGTCGGCCTTGGCTGTCGGATACGTGACTTCCAGATGTTTTTGAAGATCGGCAATCCGCGCCAACTCGCCGGTTCGGTTGGCGCCAAAGTGCTTTGGGTTTATGCAGATTCTCCATCGCCAAGCCGAAATGATTGCCGTTAAAATATTTAGCCCTTTATTTTAACGACACCCGCTCCATTAAAGCAAGCAATGTTATTGTACGTGCCAGAAAATCTTAAGTTATCCAACCCATGGTTCGACCAGATCCCCGGCGCTCTATTCCCTTCTTCACTTCCCCCGCCCCGCCCCAAACCATTCAATATGATGCCGCGGGCAAAACGTCAGCCCCCGCGCGTGGCAGTGCGGCGCAAGCCACTTCGCCCGCGCCGACAACGCCGCCGGCTCGGTCCCCTCGGGCATGAGCATCACTCGCCGTCGGTCGACCTCCGGAAACTCGGCCAGCCAACGCTCCACCTCGTCGCAATCGTCCAGACCCTCGATGACGAATTTTAGTTGATAGTCGTAACCCGCGATCAACCGCCGAATCACCTCCGGCGCGTGCCGCGACCGCTCGTGCCGGGCGTGCCACCGCGGGTCCGCGTCGGCCGCCGGGGCCGAGCCGGCCGTTTTGGGGCTGATCGACATCAGGTCGCACGCGACCGGCAGAAAAAGCGTTCCGGCTGTTTCGATCGTGACGTGATAGCCCCGCCGCCGCAGCGACTCGGACAGCGGAACCAACTCGGCGAACAGCATCGGCTCGCCGCCCGTCAGAACCACGTGCCTTCGCGGCCCACCGGATGATGCTTCACCCGCCGCGCGCGATGGTCCGCCGGACGCATCAAGTTTCGCGGCAAGCCCCTCGACCCGCTCGACAATCTCCTCGACCGCCAGATCCTCGCCCTCGGGCGACCACGAGGCATAGGGCGTATCGCACCACCGGCAGCGCAGATTGCACCCGCTGGCTCGCACGAACACGCTCGGCGTGCCCGAGAGCCGCCCTTCGCCTTGCCGCGAACAAAAAATCTCGCAAACCCGCATGGTGTGTCCAATATTTCAACGCAAAGACGCGAAGACGCAAAGTCGCAAGGTTTCGTTCATGAGTGTTCTTCCTGAAAATACTCTTCGTCTCTTTGCGTCCTTGCGTCTTCGCGTCTTTGCGTTAAACATAGTCTAAAGGATCGCTAAAGCCCGCCTCGGTGAAGCCCCGCAACCGCAGCCGGCAGGCATCGCAACGGCCGCACGCCGTGCCACGTTCGTCCGGGTCGTAGCACGTGTGAGTCAGCCGGTAATCAACGCCCAACTCCATCCCGCGGCGGATGATCTGGGCCTTGGTCATGTCGATCAGCGGCGCGTGCAGCACGAATCGCAGCGTCCCCTCGACGGCCGCCTTGGTGGCCAGATTGGCCAACTCGGCGAACTTGTCTAAAAATTCCGGTCGGCAGTCGGGATATCCGCTGTAGTCCACCGCGTTCACCCCCACGAACAAATCGCCCGCGCCGAGCGTCTCCGCCCAGCCCAAGGCCAGCGACAGAAGCACCGTGTTCCGCGCCGGCACGTAGGTCACGGGAATGCCGGAGGCCATCTCGTCGACCGGCCGATCCTTGGGCACGTCGATCCGATCGGTCAGCGCGCTGCCGCCGAACCGCGACAAATCGACCGCCGCGACCAGATGCCGCCGAACGCTCAGCGCACGGGCGACCCGCTCCGCCGCGGCCAGCTCGTGCTTGTGCCGCTGGCCGTAGTCCACCGTCAGGGCGAAAAGCTCGAACCCTTCGCTCCGCGCAATGGCCGCCGTCGTGGCCGAATCCAGCCCGCCCGAAAGCAATACAACGGCCCGTTTCGTCATGGGGTTTTCTTGTGGGTATTGAGAGATACAGGGCGCCATGTCCACGGCTTGAGAGGACGCACCATGACGGCAAGGGATGAATCACGATCCGTCCGAATGTCACACACAACTCTCGCCGTGGACTGCTTCTCGGCAGGGAAACGGCAAAGTCGTGAAAGATCAGGAGGACAGGCATTCCTGCCTGTCTTTTTCGTCCAACCCAGCCAGACAGGAATGTCTGGCCTCCTGGAACACTGGACTTTGCAGTCCTCCTGTGCTTCTCGACGGCCGCCTTGCCGGCAAACCCTCATTATGACACAATAGGTCGTTCTGGCAAAGGAGCGAATCCCCATGACTACCCCGTCCCGCGACCTGCTCGAAACGTTCGTAAACCCCCAGCCCGACAGGGATTACACCGTCGAGATCGTCTGTCCCGAGTTCACTTCGGTCTGCCCCAAGACGGGCCAGCCCGACTTCGGCACGCTTACCTTCACCTACGTGCCGGGGCCGAAGTGCGTGGAGCTGAAGAGCCTGAAGCTCTACCTTCAGCAGTTCCGCAACGAGGGGATTTTTTACGAGAACGTGACCAACCGGATTTTGGACGATTTCGTGGCCGTGGTCGAGCCCCGCCGGGTGCGCCTGGTCGCCGGGTTCACCGCGCGGGGGGGCATTACCACGACCGTCACGGCCCAATTCGAGGCGGGCAAGTGAAAAGGAAAAGAAGGGGTGGCTGAAGGGATTTGAACCCTCGACTTCCAGATCCACAATCTGGCGCTCTAACCAACTGAGCTACAGCCACCACGACGCCGGGCCCGGCCCTGGGGGGGCACCCCTTCCGCGGTCCACGGAATGGCCGGGGCAAACCTTTAAGGCTACCGTCATTGGGCAGCCTCGGCAAGCCCCGACGCGGCGCGGACAACCGCTTCGTTTCCCGCGAGATCCTCTTCCATCGCCCGGGAGTGACGAGGCCGCGTCCTCTTGAGTCCCCCCCGCGTGCCAAAACGGTTTACGCTTTGGCCGATCCCATTCCGCGTCAAACGGAATATTGTCTATCATCTTAGGTCGATTGTCCATTGTGTCAGCCCATTTTGCAAGCCAATAATGAAGCCAAGGAACTCCAAATACAAAGGAAGTCCATTTCGTCTCGCTTCCAGGAGTGTTTTGGGTAGTGCCATAAATCGTCTACCCGTCCAACCGTGGACGGCGTTCTTTTCTCAACTCTGCTCGTTTTCAATCATCCTGATTCAGGGGCTTCAAGTCGGCTCGGGGAGGAAGCATGTAGCCCGAAACGCTCGTATCAGCGCGTTTTGACAGGCGGCATCTGGGTTCTGAGGGTTGCTGATTGGCTTCTTTGTTTCTGATGGGAGGTATTCAAACATGCGGGTTTTCTACAGTGGTGTGATTTTGGCGATCGTGGCGCTGGCGCTGTCGGCCGGACAGCTCCAAGCCGAAACGGTCCTGTCCAACGTGGCGGCGTTCCAGCCGACCACCGGCACCCCGGGTTGGGGTTATTATCCGACGGCCAACGGCAATGACGACAGTCGCTGGATGACGTTTACGCATGGAGAGGGCAACGGCAATTCTTATTGGCGCGTCGATCTGGGAGGCGTCCGCACGGTGGATTATTTGAACATCTACTGCCGCGCCGGTTATCCCCAACGCACCAACGGCGCGATCCTGCAGGGCTATGCGGACGACGGGACAACGCCGGTCGGTCCGGCCCTCACGCTCAGCGGTTACTCGACATCGGTGGATAACGTCGCGTTCACCAACGGCGGGAGCCCATGGGCAGGAGTGCGATATTTTCAGGTCAATGAGTCGGGTCTTGCTCCCGGAGACCCTTACCTTCACATCGGCGAGTTTCGGGCCATGGCCTTGGTCGAGAAATACCCGGGCTTCATCTCGGGCGTGACCGTCACGGACCAATACACTTACGGCCACCCCGCCGCCGACGGCGACAATCTCGTGAACCACTCCGGGATGAGCGACCAACAGGGCCCGCTGGGGAATCCCAACGCCCTGCACGCCGCCGTGAATGGCGACGCCATTTGGCACTCCGACGGGGCGAATAACCCCATCGCCACGTTCAACCTGGGCGGGACGTACTCGCTGGCGAACATGGTCGTCTGGAATGAAGACCAGGACGCGGGAGCGCGAGGCATCAACGAGTGCTTGCTCGAGGTCTCGACCGACGGAACCAACTTCACGGCCCTGACCGACACCAACGGAGCGGGGCTGGGCAACTACACGCTCCATCAGATCACCGGTTCCGGGCCCTATGCGGCCACGGACAACCTCGATCTGGGCGGCCTCACGGCCGGCTATGTCCGACTCACGGGACTTTCTTCGTTCGGCTCCCCTTACTACGGGCTGGATGAAGTCCGGTTTTACGCGGTGCCCGAGCCGTCGATGCTGGTGTTGTTGGCTCTCGGCTCGCTCGTTTTGCTTGGCCGGCGGAAGTAGTGCGGCCACCGTATGGCGGGAGAAAACTGATACGATCCGGGACGTCGGAGGGGGGAGCATCCCGGACCCCGCGGAACCGGGGAGAGGCACCTTTTTAATTCCGGTTTTCGCCAATGGATCCCGGACGGACCATTTTTCAGCGTTACGACAATCGACGGGCCGGCGCGACATGCGTGAAGCAGACGTTTCGCGGGCCGCTTGTCCTTCGCCACTTCTTCAGGAGATGAGTTCCATGAAAAACAGAGTTCTCATGTTATTGATCGTGGGCCTGGCGTTGGCCGCGATGGGAATCGCCGCGACAGCCCAGGCCGCGACCACGCTGGCCGATGTGGCGGCGTTCAAACCGACCGAGGGCACCGAGGCGTTTAGTCCTCCGCCTCCAGCACCGCCTGCATATCCGAAAGGGAACGGCAACGATGAGTCCCGCCAAGGTTCTTCCTTCACCCACGGCGACGAGACGAACGATTCCTACTGGCGGGTCGATCTAGGGATGGAGTACACGGTTGATCACGTCGAGATACAATGCCGGCACGACAATTATGGCATTTATGCTTCGCGGACAAACGGCGCGACCCTGCAAGGATACGCCTCCGATGGAATAACCCCCGTCGGCCCGGCCATTGTGCTTTCAGGTTTCTCGGCCGACGCGGGGAACATAGTGGACAGGCTCTCGTGGGACAACAGCGGGGCCGGATGGGCGGGAGTGCAGTACTTCCAACTCGGCGGCACGGACCTCGCGCCTGCGTACATGCACATCGCCGAGTTCCAAGCCATGGGCGTGGTGGAAACCTACCCGAACTTCATCACGGGGATCACCGCGACGGCCACGAATGTTTATTCTCCCGACCCGACCGTGGGTCCCATGAATCTCGTCAACAACAGGGGCATGGACGACCAGGGCGTCGGGGTCGGCAATCCGGCCGCCCTGCACCGTGATGTCTTCGGCGACGGCCTTTGGCATACGACCTACAATCCCACCGAGGATCCGGTCGTCACGTTCGACCTGGGCCAGAAGTACGACCTGACCGGCATGGTGATTTGGAACGAGCACCAGAGCGGTGATCGGTGCGTCAAGGACTGTACGATCGAGTACTCGGTGAATGGGACCGACTACACGGCGCTTCTCGACGCCAACGGCGGCGAGTTGGGCAACTACACGCTCACGCCGTACGACAACGTGAACTTCTCTCCACCGTGGGCGGCGTCCGACACGATCGACCTCGGCACGGAGAACGTCGAGGCCCAGTACCTCCGAATGACGATCCACTCCGGGTGGGGTGATATTCCGGGCGGAGACCGCAATTACGTGGGCCTGTCCGAAGTCCGGTTCTACGGCGAGTCCATGGTTGGCCCCCAGATTCCCGGCGACACGGGAACCGACGGGATCGTCGACGCGACGGACGCCGAGGTCGTGGCGGCCCATTGGGGCGCCTCGACGACCAATGGAGCGTCGGACGGCGATTTCAACACCGACGGCGTCGTCAACGCCCTGGACGCCTCCATCCTGGCGGCCAATTGGGGAGACCATAACGTCGAATCCGCCGTGGGCGTGCCCGAGCCGTCGGCCCTCGTCCTGCTGGGCGCCTTGCTGGGCCTGGGCTTGTTCCGAAGACGCGCTCGCTAATTCGAATGAACGAGAGACGCTGAATGACGTTTGTTGATTTCAACGTCGGGAGGGCCGTCTTCGCCCGGCCCTCCCGACGGACCGTTTAGATCACGGAACCTCGGAAGGATTTGCATGAGTAAGAAAGAAGCGTTTCCGGCGGAAGGATTCCTTCCCGCAACACGTAGCTCGCGCCGGTTTACTCCTGGTTTTACGCTTGTCGAGCTTCTGGTCGTGATCGCCATCATCGGCGTGCTCATCGCCTTGCTCCTGCCGGCGATCCAAGCGGCGCGCGAAGCGGCCCGCCGGGCGACCTGCGCCAACAACCTCCGTCAGATCGGCACGGCCGCGCTCAACCATGAATCGGCCCACAAATTTCTCCCCAGCGGCGGTTGGGGGTTTGGATGGGTGGGAGATCCCGACCGGGGGTTTGGGAAAACCCAGCCGGGTGGCTGGATCTACGCCCTCCTTCCCTACCTGGAACACAAGGAAATCTTCGATATCGGCGCCGGCATGTCCACCATCCCCAAAAAGCAAGCGGCGGCCAGGATGTGCGGCGTGGCGGTGCCCACGTTCAACTGCCCCAGCCGGCGAGACGCCAAAATGTACCCGGTGATTTGGGGCCCCCCTCCCTACTATATCAACGTCCAGAACAATATGGTCAAGGGAGACGCGCGAAGCGACTATGCCGCCAGCGGAGGCGACTATTTCAGCTATCCCGAGACACAGACCGGCGGACCGGCAAGTGCCGCCCCGCAAAAGATAACGGAGTGGCGAACCAGCATCCAGGGCTGGGTGGCCAAGATGACCGGTATTTGTTACCCGGAAAGCGAGACCAAGCTGACCGACATCACCGACGGCGCGAGCAGCACCTACTTCGGCGGCGAAAAGCCGATGCTGCCCAAGCACTACGACACGGGCCATGATCCCAACGACGATCAAACCATGTATTCAGGCTACGACTGGGACACGATCCGTTACGCCAACTGGAATCCCGTCACGGAGACCGGCCATCCTCTCTTGCCGGATTACCGGTT
The DNA here is from genome assembly GCA_035286785.1 of Thermoguttaceae bacterium. Lineage (GTDB taxonomy): Bacteria > Planctomycetota > Planctomycetia > Pirellulales > Thermoguttaceae > UBA11386. The sequence continues at coordinate 22,219 of DATECS010000147.1, forward strand.
GAAGGACGATATCTGGGACACCTACCTGCAACACTGCTTCGGCAGCGCGCATGTGACGAGCTGCCATTTCGTCTTCTGCGACGGGTCGGTCCACGGCATCAATTACGACATCAATCCCATGGTCCACGCCCGCCTGGCCAACATCCACGACGGCCATGTGGTCGACAAGGACGACATTCCCCATTAGGGCCCGCCGCACGGCTTCGGCGGAAAAAGGGGGACTGGCTCCGTGGCCTTAATAAACGTGGTGTCGGCAAAAACGTCTCCGCCACGGTGCCTGTCCCCCTTTTTCCATGCGGCGCGTGGTTGGTCCGTCACCAAAGGGGACAGACGCCGTCGCCACGGACCGTATTGGCGGAAATGCGTTCGTCAAGGCGACGGAGCCTGTCCCCTTTGATGACTCCTGAACCTCTCTAACCGCTCGGCGCGGCTCAAAGCTCCGACGTACACGCCGGGCACCGCGTCGCCTTGACGGCGATCTCCGTGCAGCACTTCGGACACGTCTTCGTGGTCGGCGCCGCCGGCGCGGGCTTCGGTTGCAGCCGCAGCCGGTTCATCTGCTTGATCACGATGAAAATGGCCGCCGCCACGATCACGAAGTCCAGCACCGTGTTGATGAACAGGCCGTAGTTGATCGTCACGGCCGGCACGTCCCCCGCCTTCTCTCGCAACACAATCGCAAGCTTCGAAAAATCAACGTTGCCCAACAACATTCCCACGGGCGGCATGATCACGTCAGTCACCAACGACGACACAATCTTCCCAAACGCCCCGCCGATAATAATGCCGACCGCCATGTCCACGACGTTGCCCTTCATGGCGAACTCACGGAATTCCTTCAACATGCTCATGATATGTCCTCCTTTTCGGATAGGTGAGGTTTAAGCAAATTCTCCGTGAAGACGACAATCATAGTACCAGACCGCCCCGGGCATCCAACGCGTATTCGCGCAACGCAGGGCTCATCGTCGGAGTTGTCTCAAGAAACCTGTCCACGGCCCGCCGAACGAACTCGGGATAGGACATGTGCCAGTGGCTCAGGCCGTGGAGGGCACTCTCTCGACACGCCTCGGACGGAATCTCAAGGATGCTCCGCATGACCTTGAGGATGGTCTGGTCCTCGTCGTGGCGTGACGGGTCTTCTGGTTCTCCATACGACGGGAACAGATCCCACCACATATAGCACGCACCGTTCACGGGGGCCGAGGCTGTCTTACGCCCGTGTCCCAACTCGTCGATACAAGCGACGGCGAAAAACTTCTCATAAAATATACGGATCGAGAGAAGCCCTCGTTCTCGCTCCGGCCAGGGCACGCTTTGATCGACCAAGGCCCGCATAAATGGTTGCCCTTCACCGCCAAGATACCAGAGCCCCTGTTCGAGTTGTTCCCGTGAGTAATCCTTCAGTAGTCGTTCCGGCGCGTCAAAGAGCCGCGTCACGTAGCGTAAAGTGATTAACGGCTCGCCGTCCCAGCATTCTTGATCGAACTGAAAATGCCACGCAGGATCGGCAACGGGATGATCGAAGACATGCCGGACCCAAGCCTCATAATCAAGATTCGTCTGCATCACTCGGCTAGCCCTTCTTCGGAATCCGCGACCTTCACGTCGCCGAACAGGCCCTTCAACTCCTCCAGATGCCGGCCGGTGGCCGTGTGGATGACCACGGCCCGGCCCTTGCCCGCGCTCTGAATCTTCCTCACCCCGTGCCCGAAGCCCGCCAGCCGCCGACGGACCTCCGACGCGCCAAGGTCGACGTAGAGGCGGTAGCCTTTGAGGTCAGACATTACTCGCTCTCCATCTCCTCCAATATCTCCACCGCGTCGCGGACGAATTTGGGGCAAACGGTCGTGAAAGCTTTTTCATCGACGGCCCGTTGAAGACCCTCGGGCGTGCTCAGGTCGCAGCCGAGCAGTTCGCGGCAGACGATCGTGCCGTGACGGGCCGTGAAGCGACGGGCGAATTCAACGACCTGGGCGTAGACCCGTTCCTTCGCCTCCCGATCGGCCGAGGCCGCGCCGTGCCGGAGCCCCAGCGCCATCATCGCGCCGGTCGCCGCGCCGCACGTTCCGCCAAGCCGTCCCATCCCGCCGCCGAACCCCGAGGCGATCCTCAGCGCGGCGGATTCGTCCAGTCCAAGCTCCTCTGCGTAAACCGACAGCACCGCCTGCGAGCAATTAAACCCCTCGGCAAAACGAGACACCGCCGTTTCGATCCGGTTCATGGGGCCCTCCAGCATGCACGGCACTTGCATCCCTATTTCAAGCTCGCATCAGGCATTCTCCGCTTCCCCGAGCAGACTGTCAATTGTGAACCGCCGCGATTGCCAAACAAGGCTCGGATAGCCGCGAGAACCATCAAGATGTCTGGGAATGGCCCAGGTTGGAAAAGTGGGTGCCCCATCTGCTTGCCACTCGAGGCGTTCCAAGCCGTGGCCGCGTCACACTGCTTGCGACTTTCCGTGACGATATAACTTTCCGGCAAGCAGTGTTTTTTCGCAAGCCCTGTCCATCATCAATCACCACAATAGTCGCGCCCGAGTCACGCAGATCCGGGGAAAGGACGATGAGGACGTTCCGCGCGCCGGCGTCAAACGAATTCAGTAGTTACAAGTTTGGGACAATCCGTAGGCCGGGTCGCGACCCGGCAAGGTTTTTGCTCGGGACTATCTGTCGCCGGGTCACGACCCGGCCTACGGTAATTCGGCGAATTTGGAACTACTGGAATTGGAGATAAACCTCGTCGACGTCGTCCTGCCCACGCGCGAGAAGGACGTCGAAATCCGCCGCCGCTGCGTGGCCCGCCCCACCGACCATCAGGCCATCCTGCTGGACCGGCTCGGGCTGCGTCTGCCCCGTCAATGAAAAGTCGAACCCGGTATGTAGTGGAAAAATTCCACCGTCCGACCTACAATAATAGGGGTTTTGTAGTCGTAGCTGATCAACTTAATTTGATTTCCGACCACTGACTTCTGCCCTCCGCCGACAAAAAAACCGGGCGGTTTGCTGGTGCAAACCGCCCGGTTCCCTAGACGTTCAAAACAAGCTATTTCACATTTGCCCTGGCGGTAGGTCAGGCTGTGCCTGGCGCCGTTATGCTCGGAATTTTTCTGTCAGGCACAGCCTGACCACCTTCTTTATTGTCAGGCACAGCCTGACCTACATGGTTAGTCGAGGAACCCGACCAGATCTTGGCTGCGGCTGGGTTGCTGCAATTTGCGGACGGCTTTGGCTTCGATCTGGCGGATGCGTTCGCGGGTCACTTTGAAGATGTGGCCCACTTCTTCGAGCGTGTAGCTGTAGCCGTCGCCCAGGCCGTAACGCAACTTGATAATCTCGCGTTCGCGGTAGCTGAGCGTTTTCAGGACTCGGCCGATGCGGTGGCGGAGCATTTCCTGGGCCGCGCCGATCGAGGGGCTTTTGGCCGTGCCGTCGGGCAGGAGGTCGCCGAAGTGGCTGTCCTCGCTGTTGCCCACCGGACGGTCGAGGCTGATCGGATAGCGGCTCATCGCCAGCACGCGGCGCGTCTCGTCGACGCACGTGCCGCTGGCCCGGGCCGTTTCCTCGATCGTCGGCTCTCGGCCCATCTCCTGGAGCAGTTTGCGCGAGACGTTGCGGACGCGCGACATGGTCTCGACCATGTGGACCGGGATGCGGATCGTGCGGCTCTGGTCGGCCACGGCGCGGGTGATCGCCTGGCGAATCCACCACGTGGCGTAGGTGCAGAACTTGAACCCACGGCGATACTCGAATTTGTCGACGGCCCGCATCAGGCCGGCATTGCCTTCCTGGATCAGGTCAAGGAAGCTCAACCCACGGTTGCGGTATTTTTTGGCGATCGAGACGACCAGCCGGAGGTTGCCCTCGGACAGGCCGCGTTTGGCCTCTTGATACTCGGCGTAGACCGACTTGATCCGGTCGATCCGGTTGCGAAGGCTGGTCGGGGTTTCCTGAGTGGCCGAAAGGATGCTTCGGAACTCGGCGAGCCAAGGCTTGGCTTCGTGGTCGGGCCCGCCCGATTTGCGATGCTCGTTGATCCGGGCCTTGAGTTCGTCGACTCGATGGCTGAATTCCTCGAGGTTTCGAATCATGGGCTCGATCCGGCCGGTGCGCAGGCCGAGTTCCTCGAGCAGTCGGACGGCACGGCGGCGTCGCAAGCCGATCCGCCGCCAGGCCACGAGCCGCTCGGTCAGGGGGAACGAGCGGTTCATCACCTTGCGGTAGTCGTTCCGATTGCGCTTGAGCAGCACTTCGAGCGTCTTGAGGTTGTGGGGCAGCCGGCCGAGAATCTGGACCTTTTCCAGGTGGTCGGTCACGGAGACCTGCACCGTCCGGTCGAAGGGCAGCTCGCCTTCCTGCACCCGCTGCAACACGCGAACCGCGTGTTGCATGACGTAGTCGCATTCGAGCACCTTGCGTCGGAACTTGGCGCGGGTAATTTCGATTTTTTTGGCCAGGGCGATTTCTTGCTGCCTGGTGAGCAGGGGAATCTCGCCCATCTGGGTTAAATACATGCGGACCGGATCGTCGGACCAGGACTCCCCATCCCCCTCGCCGACCAACTCGTCCTCCTCGGCCTCTTCGAGGTCGAGTTCGGCTTCGTCGTCCAGTTCGGTCAGGTCGTCGGCGCCGTCCAGATCGTCGTCCAGGTCCAATGCGCCCCTTGCCTTTTCGGCTAGCACGTCGGCCTCGTCGTCGTGTACGAGAGACCGCTCTTCAATGTCATCCAATAGTGTGTCGTACAATTCAACACTCCTCACACCAGTGTTTGTTACTGGGAATCACCCAATTCTACCACTGTTTCTCTGAAACGTTCCGGTGCCCATGCCATTTGGCAAGGGATTCCACTTGCGTGGAGACTACGGTTTGTTGTGTTCCCTGATAGACCGCGCCTAGGTTTCCCAAACTCACGCGCGGCAATGTGAACTTACGGTCCATGCGGCTTCGCGCGATACGTCGTCCACATCGTGATGGGAATCACCCCGACACGGCCTGACGATGGTACGGCGTCCGCGCGGTTTATGTTCCGTAAGATCCTCACCCTAGACAACTCGCCCGATTTCCACGAAAGCCAACTCCTCCAGAAACCCCAAGCCATCCCCCAGAGGCTCGCCGGTCGCTCGACTTCGTGGTCGTACACAGCGCGTCGGCGCGGCATTCCCACGCCACGCGTCCGGTCCGTCGCTCCGAAGAACGGGCCAGCCGCACAAGCTGGGAACTTCCTCGCCAAATCCTTCAGAATGATGCCGCTCGCGCTCAACCGTATAAGTACGGGTAGAGCCTTCTCACTCACCCGTGGGCCTTCTAACAAAGGCGGACGTTGCGGAGGGGCCATCGTATAACATTCTAGTTGGGCCCTATCGAGAGTCCAGCCTTGCAATCGCTATTTTCCAAAAATCCCTACCTAATGTCATTCCATTGGGGGGGGCCTGTCCAATAAGAGCGGGTAAACCAAGCGTCGACGATGCCAGTTTTTCCCGGGACACTTGGGGGCTATGAAATAACGAGAGGGTGGCGGGAGACACCACCCTCTCGTCGGTGAGGAGACACTTCCACGCGGTGCAGAGGTGCCTGGCAGGGTCCGTTGCCCGACGACGCCCAAGCGGGGGAGGGTTGGCCTGGGCGTCGCGCCGTCCGTGTGGGGGAGGCCTTTCTTAAGAGTTTGCCTACTTCTTCTCTTCCGGCCCCGGGGTTTCAGTCGGGTAGGCCGGGTCGCGACCTTGTCTTTACCCACATTTTTTGGCTGCCAGAATCGCAAAAATCTGCGGA
>DATECS010000148.1:0-6350 GCA_035286785.1 Thermoguttaceae bacterium
AGCCGGCCGTCCGCACGACCTTGGCCGCGGCCAGCTTCAAGTCCACCTCGATTTCTTCCTTCTCACGGCGCACGGCCAGACGCAGTTCTTCGCCCGGCTTGCGTTCCAAGAGCGACCGCTCGAAATCCATCGTGCCCGACAGGTCAAAGTCGTCCACTCGCGTAATGACGTCGCCCGGCTGAATACCGGCCTCGGCCGCCGGGCTGTCCTTCTGGATCGACAACACGACCGCGCCCGCCCCGTCGGCCGACGCCTGTGGATTGAGCACCAGCCCGTGGCGAACACCCTCGAGGTTGTGTGCGTAGAGCAGTTCGGAGACCACTTTCAGGGCCTTGTCCACCGGAATGGCGAACCCAATGCCCTGCGCCCCGGCGCGAACCGCCACGTTGATCCCAATCAACTCCCCGTCGATATTCAAAAGCGGCCCGCCCGAGTTGCCCGGGTTGATGCTCGCGTCAGTTTGGATCAGGTCGTCGTAGAACTGGGCGTCGCTCACTTGAACGGCCCGGTGCAGCGCGCTGATGATGCCGCGAGTGACCGTATGTTCGTAGCCGTAGGCGTTGCCCACCGCGATGACCGTCTCGCCGATCATCAGGTCGTCGGAACGCCCGATGGGCAGCACGGGCAGCTTGTCGCTCGCATTGATTTTGATCACCGCCAGATCGGTCTCGGGATCCCGAGCCACCTGCCGCGCGACGTACTGTCGGCCGTCGGCCAGCGTGACCTGGATCTCGCGGACCCCGTCGATGACGTGAAAATTCGTGACGATGTAGCCGCGTGGATCGATGACCACGCCTGTGCCCATGCCGTTGACCTGGTGTCCCACCTCGCCCTCGGCGGCCACGACGTTGTTGACGTTGACCGTTTTTTCGCCGCGGATATTGACGACCGACGGCCGCGCGCCTTGGACGGCTTTGACGATGGGCGTCATGCGGAGCGACGAGCCGGGGGCCGACGCCGGCTTGACCATTGCCGCGACACAGGTTAAAAGTCCCAAGAAGAAAATCCGGCACGCCCATCCGTCGAGAAGACTGGGGAAGCATCGGCACATGGCAGGTGTATCGTCGCGGAGGATAGTTGTTGAGTCTCGTCGGCGACGGACAAAGCCCCGACGGCGCACACACTTCCAACCCGTCCGTGGGGGCTGTGTCGCCAAGGTCTCGTTCGCCGTCCTCATGACGTTCGTCGTGGAAAGGCGCGTCCGGCGCACAAGGCTCACCCAGCGCGCACCCCGGGCCGTGCGAATGACCTCGAAAAAGTCCGCACAACCGCAAAGTCCCACTAGGGCTAGATCGGTCCCAGCGAATTACACCCTTGACTTCGGTGCTTAGGACCAGAACATACTACCCAGATTGCCGCACCTCTACATATTCCGCGTTCCTCGCGAGCGGCAAGGTGCGTTTGAAGCCCCCGATGCAGCAGTGGCCCTGAGAGACGGTCGAACGCGTAAAATCCTACAACGCGGCCTATATCGTGGTGCGTCCAGACGCACCCTACTGCTACTTCCCCGGCCGGCAATCCACCAACGACATGATCGCGAACGCGGTGCCGTATTGCTGGTGGTAGTCGTACAGCGTGTAGTCCCACCAACTGCCGTCTTTTTCCTGCAGCGGCAGCAAGATATGGGCCATGTGCTGCTGGTAGTGCGGGCGCTCGGCCGGTTCCAACAGCCCGATGCAGCCCGCCCCGTAGTAGTGCCCGAAGAAATAGAAATAGCCCGAGACCTTCATCCACGACTCGTGCGGGATCGGCCGTTTGCGGCCCAGGTCGAGCCACATGTTCCGCGCGTAGAGCCGATCGAGCCACGTTCGGATCACCGGCAGCGTGGTCTTTTCATCGTGCCAGCGATACATGGCCAGGTTGCACGCCTGCGACCGGCCCAGGCTTCCGCCGGGCCGGTTGATTTCGCGCATCGGCTGGCCCCGGAGATACTCGCCGTAGAGATAGGTGAAGTCTTTCTTGCGCTGACGCCGGATCGAGCCCGTCGCGCTTTCGACCATTTTTTGGGGGACGTCCACGCCGATGTCCCGCGCGTCGGCCAAGGCCACCAGCACGGCGGCGGTCACGAAACTCATGGTCAAGCCGCTGGGTTGCTTGGTGCGCGGCGCAAAATCGTAGTAGGACCAGCCGCCTTCGATGCACTCGTAGCGCCCAAGCAACTCGATTTGTTGCTCGATAAGCTGCTTGATTTGTTTTTGCTTCTCGGGATCGTCCGCGTGACGCTTGAACATTCGGGTCAAGGCTTGGATCCCGTAGGTGTGGGCCCACGTATTGTAGAGTGCCTCGCCCTCCGCCCGGCGAACGGTCCCCAGATGTTCAAGCAGCCATGCCTCGGCCCGATCGATGGAGTGACTCACCTCGGGCCGCGGGTCGCCGCATTCGATCAGGGCCGAAATGCACATCGACGTGACGGCCGCGCGAAAGGCGTAGTGCGAGCCCGGCGCCGGAGCGTAGATATTGCTGGCCTTCGTATTGCGGGCCGATCCCCAGGCGCCGTTTTTTACCTGCCGAACCAGGAGAAAATCGACGCCGCGAGTAATCGCTGCATCGATCGCTTCGGCCGTCGGCGGGGTGATCGGCTTGGGGCGCGGCGCGTCGGGATCGAAACGCGGCGGCTCGTCCGTTGCCAGGCACGTGCTGGCCGCGACCAGGATCAACAAGAAAACCCAGCCGCGAGGACGGCCCACGGGTGCGTGAAAACGTGTCATCGTTGGGCCGTCATTTCTTGTTGGTCGTTTCTTCGTCCTTCGGACACACCTTCAAAACCTTGTCGCCCGCCGAGAGCCCCTTGACGATCTCGACCGCCTCGGCCGTCCGCTCGCCGACCTCGACGTCGCGTCGCGCGCTCTTGCCGTCCTTGCCGACCACGTGGACGAAATACTTCAGGTCGTCGTCTTTGTCCGTGCCCAGCGCGGTGGGCGGAATCGTCAGGGCCTTGTCCGTCTTATAGGCGATGAGCTTCACCACGCACGTCATGCCCGGCATCACCGGCGCCACGTCCTGGTCGGTCACCAACAGCCGCGTGTCAAACTGGTTCTGTGCGTTGGGCGCCGTGGCTACTTCCGTCACGACCGCGTCGATCGCCTTTTGCGGATAGGCCACCGGCCGGGCCTTGCCCTTGACGCCCTCGCGGACGTAACGAATCTCATTCTCCGAGGCAGCGGCCCGAATCAGCACGGGCCGCGTCTCGACGACCGTCATGAGTACCTTCTTGCCCGGCAACGACGCGCCGCGTTGGAACATGGCGGGCATGGTCATTCCGGTCCATTTGCCGTCGACGCACTCGCCGTAGTACACCACGCCGTCGGCCGGGGCCTTGACCGTCATCAACGCCCGATCCGCGAGCAGTTCCTTGAGCCTCTGGTCGAGCCGTTCCCGGGCCACTTTATTTTTTTCCAACTCCAGCCAGCTTTTCTTCAGCGTCAACGGGAGAAGGACCTTCGCTTGTCGGTTGCCCAGCGTGCCGCGCTCGATTGATTCCTTGGCCGATTCCACGCTCCGGGGAAATCCCATCTTCTTCATCTCTTCATGCCGCAATTTCGCCATCTTGAGAAAGACTTCCGCTTCGGCCACTTGATTGCGGGCCCGACGAAGCACGATCTCCTCGGTCTCCTCGGTCATGTCGTCGGCTTTGTACATCTTTTCGAGTTGCGACAACTCTTCCTTGGCATAGACGAGTTCCTCATTGGCCCGTTTCAAGGAGAAGTCAGACATTTTCTTCGACATGGGCAACTCCACCTTCATGAACCGGTCGAAGTCCTGCTCGGCGTTCCGCTGACGACGCTCGACGGCCGCCAGGTCCATCGGCGAGAGCTTCTCCATTGCGGCAACTTGCTCGGCCAGCCGCGTCATCTCGATGTCCGACAACTTGATCTGTGACCGAAGGTCTTCGATCGCCTCGTCGATCTTCTCGGGATCGAACGCGATGAGCAACTCGCCCTGCTTGACCGCCTTGCCGTGCTCGGCCGCCTTGAGAATCATGTAGGCGGCCCATTGCTTCGGCCAGATGCTCACGGGAGCAGTCCGCTTCGCTTCGAAAACGCCCTTGAGTACCACCGAAACCTGGAAGGGGCCGGCCTTCACTTCGTGGACCGGCTTCTTCGCTTCGGGCTTGACGACGGGTTTCTTCGCGGCCTCGGCTTTCGCTTTTTCCTTCTTATCGGACTCCTTCTTGGGCTCCGCTTTCTTCGCGTCCTTGGCGGCCTTCTCCGGCTTGGCGTCCTTTTCCTTTTTCGAACTGGCAGCGGCCGCGGGCTCCTTCTTTTTCGCGTCGTCGGCCGTCGCAACGAATCCCGTCGACATCAGACAAAACGCGACAAAGAAAAGAGCAAGAACGGTGATGTATCTCATGCGGAGTACTCCTCAGGTGAGAAAGGCGGTAGCCGGGAAGGCGGGTGTGGTTTTCGCAGGCGGTAATCAGGCGTGGCCCCAAGTTTTTCGTAGGGTGCGTCAAGACGCACCACCGCAACTAGATTGTTGCCTACCGCCACCGGCGATTCAAGCGTCCCAGCCCGCAAATCGCCACACATTTACCCAAACCGTTCACCCGACGCCCTCCTGGGTGGCACAAGCCCCCTGACCGACCCGCCCTATCCGCGGCGAACCGCCCGCACGCCCTTCCGCACCCCATGCGCCGCCACGCAAATCACCACGCCGGTGACGATGCTCAGTGTACCGCAAAAGGGGACAGGCACCGTCGCCGGGAAACGTCTTGAAGGGATTGCGTCCTTGGGCGACCGAGCCAGCTCTCTGATGCGTGCAAGCACGCATCCTACTCTTTTCCTTGCGTCTTTGCGTCTTCGCGCCTTTGCGTTAATTTTTCCGTCAGCCGGTCGAGAATCGCTCGGTCGAACCGCCCCAGCGCCCGAACCGTAAACCGTCGCGACTGCTCGCCGGTCACTTCGATCAGCACGTCGAGCCGGTCGCGCGGCATGCACCGTTCGACCCGATCGGCCCATTCAACCAGCGTGATGCCCTCGCCCTCGAAATACTCGTCCGGCCCAAGCTGCTCGAACTCGTCCTCGTCGCGCACGCGATAGGCGTCCACGTGATAGACGGGCCGCCGGCCTCGATACTCGTGAATCAACACAAACGTCGGGCTGACCACGTCGGCGGGATTCGTCCCACAGGCCACGGCCACCGCCTGCACCAGTCGCGTCTTCCCAGCCCCCAGCGTCCCACAAAGCGAAACGACGCCCCCCGCCGGCAGCGCGGCCGCCAGCGCCGCGCCCAGGATGCGAGTGCGTTCTTCATTGTCCGATTCAAAAACCAGTTGATCCATTCGTGATTCTCTTGGTGGGCGGTGCCCAATGGCACTGGCTTTATGAGTTCCGCGCTATATAACTTTCTCTAGCCCAGGCGTTTACGCCTGGGGAACGGAAGAAATGATGAATGTTTTTTGATAGCCCCTTTAGGGGCATTGACGATCCATGATGCCCCTAAAGGGGCTGATTATTTTGATGGAAACCATCTATCCCCAGGCGTAAACGCCTGGGCTAGAGAAAATTCAATCTTTCCGCACCAAAATTATGGTCAGTACTTAAAATCATTTTTCAAACATAGTGCCATTAGGCAGAGTCCACCCTGTGCCTCTAATCCCCAATCTCTCCTCAATGCTCCCATCCCCGTGGCGACAACGCTCGCCGTCCGCTCGTCCGATCCGTCTGCCATAGTCCGCGCTCGGCGACGAATTCCCCGACATCGGTGATCCGCACGTCCAACGGCTGTTCGGCCACGATCCGCCGCGCCTCGTCGGGCGGCGCGGCCAGGATCAGCTCGAAATCCTCGCCGTCGGCCAGTGCATGGTCCAGCGGGGTCAAGCCGTCGCCCATCTGCCGGGCCAATCGCCGCGCATCTTCCGCTACCGGCACGGCGTCCAGATCGAGCACGGCCCCGCAGCCGCTTTCTTCGATCAGGTGGCCCAGATCCTTCGACAGTCCGTCGCTCACGTCGATGCCCGCGTGAAGCTCGTAGCGTTCGGCCAGCCGCAGCGCCTCGTCCACGCGCGGCATGAAGTCAAGATGATGACCCAAAATGCTCCCGCCGAACGCGCCGGTCACAAGAATCCGATCGCCTGGCCTCGCGCCGCTTCGCTTGAGTGGGCCTCGCGGCGTGACCTCGCCGATCAACGTTACGCTAGCCACCAGCGGCCCGTCCCACGTGTTGACGTCGCCGCCGGCCAGTGCCAGCGAGAACCGCTCGGCCAGCGGCAACATGCCTTCGAGCATGGCGAGCGTTAACGACATGCCATCGCGCCGCGGCAGCGCCAGCGCCACGACGGCGGCCAACGGCCGCGCGGCCATGGCGGCCAGATCGCTCAGGTTGACGGCCAGCGCCTTGTGTCCCACGCG
>DATECS010000149.1:0-4925 GCA_035286785.1 Thermoguttaceae bacterium
CACGGCCGGGCCGGTCGGCCAGGATCGGCTGTCCTCCGAAATCCGGCTATTGTCGCCCAGCACGAAAAACTCCCCCGCCCCCAGCCGCGCCGGCCGGTCGAACCCCCATCGAGCCAGCACGCCCGTTGGACGCGAGTAATAGACGTCTCGCAACACCCGGATTTGCCCGATTTCCACGCCCAGCCCGGCCGACCCGATGGCCAGTGGATGCTCCGAAGCGTCCCACGACTCATCGGCCGGGAGCAGCAGCCGACCGATCGCCGGGCGGCCGTCGAGCACCAACACGAGTTGTCGATCGACCAACGAGAACGCTACGTCCATTGTCTCGTCTTTCGCGGCGACCGGGATTCGCCCACGCTGGACCGTCCGGCCGTTGAACCGGAACTCGCACGAACCGCTCGTCGGCCCGATCCAGGCTTCCACGCGGTCCTTGCCCACGGCCGCGCGGACGACCAGCCGTCCGTCGCCCGAAAACGCCCGGGCGCGGAATTGCAGGATCAGATCGACGACCGGTTGGATTTCATCGCTTCGTTGACTACGCCATTGGTTGTAAGACAGTTCATCCGTCACCGGGCCGGCCGCCAACGAATCGCCGATCCACCGCTGATGGTGGTAGACCAGCCAGTCGATCGGCTCCGCTCCGTCCGGTCGTGCGTCCGCGGATTCACGGGGGCCCGGATGACGAAATCCATCGCCCGAGCGGATCCAGCGCGAGTCGGACGTTTCGGCCGCCCAGCGCAAGTCGGTCGTGTTCTTATCAGAGCCTTTTCCCGGCCCGTCGTGGACGAGGACGGCCATTGCTTGTTGAACGGCCCACGGCTTGCGTTGGATCTCGCCGTTGATAAAGACGTTTCCGCGGCGAATTTCGACCGACTCGCCGGGTAGCCCCACCACTCGCTTGACCGCCATCCGGCTCGGTCGGCTCGGATCGTGAAATGCGACGATTTCCCAACGGCGAGGCGAACGCCCGGCGTAGGCCGAACGTAGTAGAACCACCCGATCGCCTTTTCGCACGTCCGGCGCCGCCGCGATCTCGGCCACGCTACCGCAGCCCGGGCACACGCGGCGCGGGCCGATCCGCGGCACGTCCGCGCCGCACGCAAACGTCCGGCCGCAATCGCGACAGAGGAATCGGCAATGGGGGCCCAACAGCGCCGGCGCCATCGATCCGCTGGGAATGCCCACGGGCACAAAAAGCCCTTCGACGCACCACGTCCGGCAGAACAGCCCGGCCACCAGGAGAAGCGCGCCCGACTCGACGATTTTGCGCCAAGGGCGGTCGCGCCGCGCGTAGCCAGGGTTGTCGCTGCTTGCGACGGGCGAGCTTCGGATCGGCACACTATCGGAAATCAACGGCATGGGCGAACACCGAAGGAAACCGCGAATCCGTTTTCGAGTCGTCGGCGAAAAAGTTGCGGCAACCATTATAATCCATTTTCACCGATTCTCAAACGCAGTCCTCCGCCGCGCCGCGGTCGCGGGCGTTGCGGCTTTTCTCCGAGGTTTTTACGGCACAATCGGCGCGGAAGGCGTTTTGCGCGCGGAGCGATTAGGCGTTTCAACAGGCCTCGCCCGGTTCCCCTTGTGCCGGTCGCGTGGAGTTTTCGGCCAAAAATCCGTTACAACTTTTTGACTTGCTCGGAAGCGTGAACTATACTCAACGGTGGCCCGCCTCTCGATCACCTCTGCGTGATCACGCTTGGCATGGAGTGCCTTCCCCAGGAACCCCCGACAAGCACCACGCGCGATCGCCTGACGAGGCCGTGACCGGGCACTGTCCCCGTGACAGTGCATTACCCGCGCAGGATGCGCTCCGAACCGTAATGGACGCGACACCATGCTGCGCAACTTGCTTGACGCCCCGATTCGGTTGATTTCACGCGGTCCCGCCGGGTTCTTTCGTCCGGTCGTCCTCCTCGTGTTGCTTGCAACGGCGGTCGCCGTCCAGGCCCAAGGCGTCGCGCCGCCGCAATGGTCCTCCCAGCAGTTGGCCCAGATGGGCGACATGCTGGGCCAAGGCCGACGGCTAGAGTCCGAATCGCGCTGGGACGAGGCGCTGGTGCTCTATGAAAAAGCCGTTCGCCAATTTCCGAACGAACCCGGCCTGAAGCACCGTTTCGACACGACGCGGATGCACTACGACGTGCGTCGGCGGTTCAACGACGCGAGCTTCCGCGCGGCCATCGACCGGCTCACGCTCGAACAGGCGTTGGGCCTTTACGAGGAAGTGCTCGTTCGGATCCAGTCGCACTACGTCGAATCGCCCGACTGGCGCGAGTTGGTTGCGCAGGGCTTGAACAATTTCGAGGTGGCGATGAGCGAGCCGGCGTTCGTCGAGCGTCACCTGAAGAATTGCCCGGCGGAGCGGATCGACGCCGCCCGGCGAGTCCTACGCGAGGATCTCGTCCGGCGGACGATTCTGAATCGGGCGGACGCCATCGCGGCGGTGGGCGACGCGGCTCGAACGGCCCAGCGTGAGTTGGGCATTTCGCCGGTCGCCGTCGTGTTCGAGTTCAATTGCGGCGCGACGAACAGTCTGGACCTCTATTCGGCCTACCTGACGCCCGACCAGCTTGACGAGATTTATTCCCAGATCGAAGGCAACTTCGTCGGGCTCGGCATTGAATTGAAGCCCTTGGACGGACGGCTGACCATCGTGCGAGTGATTCCCCACAGCCCGGCTGAAGCGGCGGGACTTCTCGCGAACGACCAAATTCTCGCTATCGACGGCCGAAACGTCCAAGAAATGCCCAACGACGAGGCGGCCAACCTGCTGCAAGGCAAGGAAGGCAGCCGGGTCGAACTCGTGGTCGCCGCGCCGGGCCAGTCGCCGCGAACCATTCGGGCCCAACGCCGGCGAGTGGACGTTCCCAGCATCGACGAAGTGAAAATTGTCGACGCCCAACGGGGAATCGGCTACCTGCGGCTCACCTGCTTCCAGAAGAGCACGTCGCACGATCTGGACGACGCCTTGTGGCAGTTGCACCGCGACGGCATGCGCGGCGGGCTGATTATGGATTTACGATCCAATCCCGGCGGGCTTTTGATCTCGGCGGTCGAGGCCGTCGATAAGTTCGTCGCCGAAGGCGTGATCGTTTCCACCCGGGGCCGCGACCCGCGCGAAGGGTTCACCTATTCGGCCCGGTCGCCCGGCACGTGGACCGTGCCGCTGATCGTGCTGATCGACCACGACAGCGCCAGCGCCGCCGAGATTTTCGCCGGGGCCATCCGCGACCATCGCCGCGGCACCATCATCGGCCAGCGAAGCTACGGCAAGGGCTCGGTGCAGGGTATTTTCCCGTTGCACTCCCATTCGTCGGGCATCCGCCTGACCACGGCCAAGTTCTACTCGCCCAACGGCCACCCGTTCAATCTGGTGGGCGTCACGCCGGATCGGGTCGTTCAAACCGTGGCCCGGCCGGTCGACGGCGCGATCCGTCCCGAGCAGGACGCCACGCTGGCCGACGCGCTGCAATACGCCCGAACGGCCCTCTCGCAGCCGACCTCGCCGAGCTACGCGCGGGTGCAGCGGTAGCGGGCCTTCGCGCCCCCGGGGACTGGCTGATGGGCTTGAGCCGCTCGACGATCAGTCGGTTGAGAAAGCGGAGATCCTCTTCGCCCATGCGCCGGATCGCCTCGGCGGCGCCGGCGCGGTTCGCCAGTTCAAACGATTCGCCCGTCATGCGACGATCCCTCCAATCTGGAAGAAAACAGTCTCCTGCCACCTGTTGTGTTCGCGCGGCCGAAGGTCAATCATTGTCCGTCTCCTTCGACTCGGCCCAGATCGGGCATGCTTCCCAATGGGCTGGGAAACCCATGCTGCCACGGGGAATGTAGGGATACGAAGCCAGCAACTCGCGCCAGCGAGCCGGCCAATGACTTTGCGGCGCGATTTGGTCAAGGCAGTGTTTGCAAACGGTCAGAATCGTGAACATGCGTTGGCCTGCAACCGGAACGGGCATGTTCCATGCCTCGATCTTACGCGGGATCTTGGGCTGAACGCCGAATTCCCGATTCCACAATCGCCCGTGGTGGGCGCAAATATTGCGCACCGTATTGAGCGTCAAGAGCCAGGAGGCAAGCACGGTGTCATGCACCCCAAACCGGACGGCCAATTGCTTGCGGATATCAGGATGCACGCCACGAAATAGCGTCAGTACGCAACCAAACGTCATCACCTCGGCCGCCATCCAGATGGGCATGAATGCGTGTTGGTCGCCGTATTTGTTGCGAAAATGTTCGACAAACGTCTCTTTGCTATGCACCGTCTCCCCGGTCAAGTCTTCGAGAAGACGTTGACGTTGGTCAAATGATAGGCCGGGCAAGACGGCTGGATCGATCGCGTAGGCAAACGGATCACCGCTTTGATGAGCAAGGTGATAGGCCAACTGCGTTCGCACGGCAACTTCAATGCGTTCGACGGCATCCATGACCAATAGCCGAAGATGACGATCGAAAGCGTAGCGTTGCCAGACGGTCTCGAACGTAGTGTTTGGCCGAAAAGTATCGTCGCCGGGGCAACGAAAGGGATGCCAGTAGCCGCTAAGCCGGTAGTAGTTGACTACTGCCAAACGGTCCATTATCGCGGACCGGTCGCCCTTCATACCGCGCGAGAGAAGCAGATCGGCTTGCTCTTGAAAAGTCAGCGGAGGCTTGTCGTACCTCATGGCCGACCTCCGCGCAAAAGAAGACCCGCCGAAGTGAGCATGCCTTGCGACAGAGGCCCGGCGGGTTTGCTAATGGAAGTATATCGGATAATTCGAGGCCCGACAAGGACAAAAAGCAGACCGGCGGCGGCGAGGGTGCATGTCAGCTTTTGCATGGGCTTTGAAGGCTGGAAAACGGCGGTAGGAGATTTTGCATTACTTCGGTTAAAATGGGAGGCATGAAGGCGCGCAGGGAAGCGTTTGCCTGGAGTTTTGCCC
>DATECS010000150.1:0-8743 GCA_035286785.1 Thermoguttaceae bacterium
GCCCCAGCCGACCCTCGACCTTCTTGGCCACCACGAACGACTCGCTCGCGCAGTGGCTCGCGCCCGGAATACGCGAGACGACGACCGCCTCCGCGCCGCATTGGACGGCCTCGCGGCAGATGCGCTCCGCCCGCTCGGCCGTGGAGCCGACCATCGGATCGGCCAGCGCGGCCCGGGCCAGGGCCTCCAGCGGCGGCACGTCCTCCGGCAGGGGATCGATCGCGTGGGCCATCATGTAGTCGGTCCCGCAAAGCCGCCCGCCGCATTCCTCCAGAAGATTCATCGCGCGAAGATCGGCCGGCGGATTGACCCAATAGACCCGAGCCGCGTCAGGCGAACCGTAGCCGTCGCCCGAGACGAGCCGCCGCCGGACTTCATCCAACAGATCTTCGAGCACGGCCACCGTCTCGGCCCAGTCAGAACAGTAGTGGATCGACAGGATCTCGGCGATCATCATTTCCAGCGCGGGCAGGGGGCTGGGCTCGCCCGAGTAGGCGAAGTGACGCAGCCGACCAATCAGCCGGCGAACCTGATTCGCTCGGGCAATGCCGGCGGCCAGCCGTGCGTCGTCGAGCGACTGGCCCGTGCGCTGTTCGAGATGACGGCGGACGCGGTCCAGTTCGCCGCGGACGAAGGCCACTTGGTCGAGCGGGGCGCGGTATCCGCCGGGCAGTTCGACCGACGGCTCGCCGGGCTCGGGCGCTCGCCGATGGGGGATTTCCCACCAGAACACCGGGAAGCCCAACTCGTCGATCCGCTGGGCAATGGCCGCCACGTCGTCGCACGTCGCGCCGACGCTGCACACAAGCGTGTCGGGCACGGGAAAATGCTTCTCGTCGACCAGCGCGGCCAGCATGGCCCGCACCGGGCAGAAGGAATCGTCGACGCCCAGCCGGTCGGCCAGCGCCAACAGACCCTCGTTGTGCTCCATCAGGCAGGGCGTCCACCACGCCCCGTCGGGATAGAAGGCCACGGTGTTGTCGAGCGCATAGGCCATCACCGGCACGGTGCCCAGATCCTTCATTGTGCCGACGAGGAATTTTCCTTCGGCCCGCGCGCGATGCAACCGATCCTCCTCGCTTAACAACAAATTCCACAACCGCAGCGCGGCGGCCGAGTTGTCCATCCGCAGGCGCAAGAGCCGCCGATCGCCGCCACGGTCCGCGTGGCGGCGCAAGGGCCCGCCGTAGTCGGGCTCGCGCAGGCCGGCATGGCAGAGCGTCCGATAGCGCTCGTCCCACTGGGCCAGCGTGAGTTTTTCAGCGGTATCCATCTTTTCGTGTATTTCGTTTCTTTCGTGGTTCTCTTCGTCAGTCTTGCCGCAGCGATTCGATCATGGCTTCGATCCGTTCGGCCAGCCGGCTTTCGCCGCCGCGGAGTTCGTCGCCCAGGTCTATATCCAGGATAGGCACGCCGGCCGTCTCTTTCAATCGCGGCAAGGCGGCATGCCACAGATCGCACCAGACGTGACGCAGGCACAACAGACCACGGACGCCCCGCTCGGCGACTCGCCGGGCAATCCACGCATGAAGCCGATCGTTGGGCCGATCGAACACGGCCGGAAGCTCGTCGAAATAGGCCCGAACCAGTTCGTCGAACGGATCGCGGGCGAGAGTCGTCGGGTCGAACGCCGCGGGCAGCAGGTCGACGCCGCCCGTGGTGGCGTCCAACACGATTCGCCCGCCCGCCGCGCGGACGCACCGGGCGACGGCCAGGTCGCGGCGACGCAACGGCCCGCCAATCAGGCCCAAGACCACGCCGTCCGCGCCGCCGTTTCGCCCGGCCTCGACAGTGAACTCCATCGCCACCGGGTTGCACCACGTCGGCGCGTCGGCCGGTCGTTCGCCGCGGCGGAAAGCCTCTCGCGCCGCGTCCTGCCGGCGCATCGCGTTGGCCAGCCGCTCGGCCGACGGCGATTGGCCGCCCCGCGCGACGAGCCATCGCCCAAGCCGCCGCAATTCATTGGCGTAATACTCGCGCGACGCCGGCGATTGGCGCGTGGACGGCACGTTGAGCAAGAACACGTCGCCCGGTCGCGTCTCGTCCAGAATACCCGACATGCGGCGCATCTGGTCGCAAGTGGTCGTCAGCACGGCCAGTGGTTCCGCGCCGAGCCCCACCTCGTCAGGCGACGCGAGCGTGTCTCCCACGGCCCGGGCGAAGGGGCATGTGCCGGTCAGCGGCCCGGCCTCGGCCGCCGCCTCGACGTCGTGTGGGACGAGCCAGGCGGCGCGCAACCCATGCGACTCAATCCACTCTGACGGCACCAGCGGATGGCAGTAGGCGACGGTTTTCATGTGGTCGTACTCATCTCGCTCCGCGAGATGTCACGTTGACGGTAATATCTTGAAACAGAATCTGTGTGACATCTCGCGGAGCGAGATGAATACGGTCACGCTCGAACGGTCTCGAACAGGGCCTCGATCCGCACGCCGATCCGCGCGGAGTCGGACGGCGAGTAGTCGGTCTCGATGTGCAGATAGGGCAAATGAAGCTCTTCCTCGACCATCCGCTTGACGTGATTCGACTCGACGTCGTAGGTCAGGCAGGCCTGCCACACCAACTCGACGACGCACTCGGGCCGATAGGCCTCGGCCAGTTCACGCAAGAGATCGAGCCGGTCGGTGTTGGGCGTCATCACGGAGCAGGGCAACCGATAGTACTTCTTGGCCAACGCCCGCATGGGGTCGTCGTCCGTCGGGTCGACGTCGTCGACGACCGGTTTCAGGCCGCTGCAATTCTCGGAGGCGACGATCAGGCCGCCGGCGTCTTCGATCAAATCGACCACACGCTCGGCCCCGTGGACCACGGGCACGCCGGTCAGGAGCACGCGGACGCCGTCGACGCCCTCGCCCGACGCGGCGCGGCGGCGGAGCATATCGAGCGCCGCTTCATATTGGGCCAGATCGTCGGGAATTCCCGCGATGCTGCTGCGCAAGTTGAGAAGCTGCCGGCCGGTCAGCGGCGGACGGTCGGCCCGCATCAGGCCGGCCAGCTCGCGGCGCAGGGCCCGGTCGCGGTTCATCACGCAAATGGCCTCGCGCAGCCGGTCGGGCGTGATCTCGACGTGGAACTGCTCTTCCAGCCGGTGCTTGAACCGGTCGAGTTCAACCCGCCATCGGGCGAACGAGTCGGCGTCGTTCGATTTCTGCGGCAATTCGAGGACGTGCATCGGCCGGCGGCGGCCCATCAGCTCGAACATTTTCTTCTTGCCGTCGCACGTGGTTTCGCCCACCACGAGATCGGCCATTTCGAGAAACGGATTGCCGCGGCCGACGTCGTAGCCGAACGTGGATTTGATCAACGGGCAGAGATTGGCGGGCAGCTCGCGTTCGGCCGCGGGAATCGTCTCGGCCGTGCCGCCGCACAGGCACACCGGCACGCCGCCGGCCGCCATGATCAGCTCGCGCGGCGTGTACTCGCACATGATGCACACGATCGGCCGGCCGTGGGACTTTGCCTCGGTGGCGTATTCCAAGCAGTTCTGGATCATGTGGCCGAACCACGCGCAAGGCGTCGCCGCCCGTTCGTCGCGGCTCGGGCCGGCGCCGGCCCGAGAACTCTCGCAGGTTTGCGGCGTTGAATGACAGCAATCACACATGGGAAGTTCTCTTGAAAATTTACCACGGAGGCACGGAGACTCCGATATTCACTCGCGCTTGATAATGCAAAGGGAACCACGGATGAACACAGATACACACAGATGAGCATGGAAAATAGATCTGTGTTTATCTGTGTTCATCCGTGGTTTCCCCTCCGTGTTCTCCGTGCCTCCGTGGTTATTTTTTATTATTACGCCGTTCGTCGCGCGACGAAGAGGCCCTGGGCGATTTTGCCCGCGTGGGCCAGGCCCTGCATGAACTGCATTTCGCCGCCGATCGCTTCGAGCATCGACTGGTCGAAGCCGATGATTCGCAAGGCGTCGTAGCCAAACTGCATGGAAATCATGTTGAGGTAAAGATCGACGCAAGGAGCGAACCGGCCCGTGTCCTCGGCGTGGAGCACGCTGCAATTGTTGTCGCGCAGGAGCGAGGCATAACCGTCGCGCGTCTGGACGTTGGGGAATTTCATGAAACGCAAGAGGCGTTCTCGCTCGGTCGGCGCGAGGCCCGCGTCGCCTTCAATCCAGTCGGTAAACGCGACGACGCCGCCGGGCCGGACGATCCGCGCGGCCTCGGCGATCATTCGCGGCTTGTCGACCACGTAGCACCAGGCGTCCTCGCCCCAGACGAAATCGACCGAGGCATCAGGCAAGCCGCTGGCGCACACGTCGCCGAGGATGAACGAGATCCGGTTGGCCATGCCTTCTTCCTCGCAACGGCGGCGGCCGAGACGGACCATCTTTTCCGTTGCGTCAACGCCCGTCATGCGCCCGACGCCGCGAAACCGCACGAGGAACCTCATGCCGGCGCCCGTGCAGCAGCAGAAATCGACGCCTTGCGTGCCGGCGGCAATGCCGGCCTTCTCGGCAAGATCCATCGACGACGTGAGCCCCCCGAGGTGAATCTGCTGGCCCATGATCAATTCCCAAAGGTCGGCTTCGGGCCCGCCGTAGACGGCTTGAACGTCGGTCAGGGTAATTGGGTTGGCTTGTGGCATGGAACTGTTCCGTGGGCGTGTATGAGTCGTAGGCCGGGTCGCGACCCGGCGCGTGGAAGAAACCGCAATCCATGCGTTGCCGGGTCGCGACCCGGCCTACGGGAATCTACGGGAACCTTCATCATACCACGGCGACGGCGGTGGTCAAATCGGCCGGTTCTTGCTTATTGCCAGGGGGGGAGGGTACAATGCGACGAAGGTGAATCATTTGTGTGGGTCGAGGCCACGGAGATTCCCGGTGGGGCGATACAAACCATCGTCTGGCGATTCACGCGGTATAGTCGTACATGGCGTGGGGTGAGCAGCCGAAGATTTACCGGGTCACGGTTTGCATCGCCCCACCCTACCCTCTAGGAAAACACGTTATGTCCGCCCCCGACCACCAGCGGCTCAAGAACCTTCCCGCCGTCGAGACGCTCTTGCAGGATCCGGCCGTGGCCCGGCTGGCCGACGACGTGCCTCGCCGCGTGCTGGTCGAGTGCGTCCGTCGAGCGGTGGACTCGCTTCGGGGCGAACTGATCGAAGGCCGCGTGGGCGTCGAGGATGCTTCTTCTGACGCGGATGCGCTGCGGCAAATTCTGGTCGAGCGGATCCGTGCCCAAGCCGCCGCCGCCACGAAGCCCTATTATCAGAAGGTGATCAACGCCACGGGCATCATCCTTCACACGGGCCTGGGCCGCGCGGTGTTGCCGGCGGTCGCGCTCGCTCGGTTTCAGGAAGAACTGGGCGGCTATTCGCTCTTGCAGACCGACCTAGAGACGGGCCGCCGCTCGCGGCGCGATGCACCGATCGAGCGGCTTCTGCAAACGCTCACCGGCGCGGAGGCGGCCACGGTGGTCAACAACAACGCGGCGGCCACGATGATCGTATTGAACACGATCGGCCAGGGCCGCGAGGTGATCGTCTCGCGCGGCCAGTTGGTCGAGATCGGCGGCTCGTTCCGGTTGCCCGACGTCATGGCCAAAAGCGGCGTGCGGATGGTCGAGGTGGGCACGACCAACAAGACCCACGCCCGCGACTACGAGGCGGCCATCACCGACGCCACGGCCGCCATCATGCGAGTGCATCCGAGCAACTACAAGATCAGCGGTTTCACGTCCGAAGTGCCGCTGGACACCCTGGTCGAAATCGCTCATCGCCACGGGTTGCCCTTGATCGACGACGTGGGGGCCGGGTCGCTGGTTGATTTTTCGCAGTTCGGTTTCGAGCCGGAGCCGACGCTCGGCGAGTCGATTCGGGCCGGTGCCGACATTGTCACCAGCAGCGGCGACAAGCTGATCGGCGCGACCCAGGCGGGCATCATCCTGGGCCGGGCCGATCTCGTGGAGGCGGTGCGCAAAAACCCGCTGGCCCGGATCGTGCGGGTTGATAAATTGACGCTTTCGGCGCTGGAGGCCACGTTGAGCCTGTTTCTGGACGAGACGACGGCCCTGGCTGAAGTGCCGACGTTGGCCATGCTTCGCCGCGGGCCGGACGACGTGGGCCGACAGGCGGAGCGAATCGCCGAGGCGGTCCTTCGCGCTGTGCCGGGGGCGGGCGTGACGGTCGTGGACGGCTGTTCGCAGATGGGCAGCGGCTCGTTGCCCACGCAGAACCTGCCGACCCGTCTGGTGACGCTCGATCCGCCGGACGGCTCGGCCGACGGGTTGGCCCTGGCGCTGCGCGGTTGCCGGCCGCCGGTGTTCGCGCGGATTCAGAAAGACCAGATTCTGATTGACCCGCGGACGGTGCTCGACGGCGAAGAGCCCCTGCTGGTCGAGGCGATCGTTCGGTCGCTTCGGCCTTGACGGAGAGGAACCACAGATGGACACAGATGGACACAGATGGACACAGATGAGGGTGTGGAATACCAACCCGAAGCGCGAGCGAGGGCCGTGGTGGCTGTTAACTTTGGTTTGTGGTTTGGGATCTTGGCTGTTTGCCCTTGCTCGCGCTTCGGGTTAGTATACGGTCCGAATCATTCTTCTGCCTCTTGACTCTCGACCCTGGACTCTCGACTCTCATGCCTCGCCCCATCAACCTGACTCTCGGCACGGCCGGCCACATTGACCACGGCAAGACGGCGCTCGTGCGGTGCTTGACCGGGTGCGAAACCGATCGGCTGAAAATCGAAAAAGAACGCGGCATGTCGATCGACCTGGGCCACGCCCCGTGCCAGTGCGGCGACCTGCACTTCGGCATCGTCGACGTGCCGGGCCACGAGCATTTCATCAAGACGATGGTCGCCGGGGCGAGCAGCATGGACGCCGTGATGTTGGTCGTGGCGGCCGACGACGGGATCATGCCGCAGACGCGCGAGCATCTCGACATTTTGACGCTTTTGGGCGTCGAACATGGGCTCGTGGCGTTGACCAAGATCGACCGCGTGGACGCCGAGCGGCTGGCCGAAGTGCAGTCGCAACTGACCCACTATTTGCGCAACACGTTTCTGGCCGGCTCGCCGGTCGTGCCCGTGTCGAACGTGACCGGCGAGGGATTTCCCGCGTTGTTGGACGCCCTGGACGCCCTGGTCCACGCGGTTCGTCCGCGGCGGACCGACGGGGTGTTTCGGCTGCCGGTCGATCGGGCCTTCTCGGCCAAAGGCCACGGGACGATCGTGGCGGGCGTGCCGGTGGCCGGCTCGGCCGCCGTGGGCGACGACGTCGTGCTGCTTCCCGCCGGCACGGCCGGGCGAATTCGGCGGATCGAGGTTTACGGCCAGTCGGCCGAGCGGCTCATGGCCGGCCAGTGCGCGTCGATCAACGTCGGCCAATGGGACCATCGGCTGATCGAACGCGGCCAGACGGTGGCCGTGCCCGGCTATTTCGAACCGGCGACCGTCTTCGCGTGCGGCCTGCGGATGCTCGCGGCCGATGCCTTGCAGGACAAGGCCGGCGGCCGCGCGACGATCAAAAACGGCACGCGGGTCAAATTTCACACGGGCACGTCGGAGGTGCTTGCGACGGCGTATCTCATGGAGTCGGACTCGCCCAAGCCGGGGAGCGAGACGGTTATCCAGCTACGGCTCGACCATCCGGCGATCGCCGCGCCGGGCGACCGATACATTCTCCGCACGCTCACGCCGGTGGTCACGGTCGGCGGGGGACGGGTGATCGAGGATCTGCCCCGGCGAATTAAACGCGGCCGGCCCGGGGCGCTGGACGAACTGCGGCAAAGGGCCAGGGCCACCGCCGTGCCGGCCAGTTGGGTCGAGTACTGCGTCCGCGCGACGCGGCGCGTAGCGGTGAGCGAGGAAGAACTGGCCCGGCGAACGAAGTTGACCCGGACGCAGGTGCGAGAGGCGCTCGACGAGCTGCAAAGCCGTGGCCGGATTGTTTCACCGGTGGCGGGCTCGTGGGCCCATCGCGACACGGCGGCCGGGGTCGAGGCGATCCTCATCGAAGCCCTCCGGGAGTATCACGCCCAGTCACCCGACAGTCCCGGCATGACGCCGGCCGAACTGCGTGAGCACGTAGCGTGTTCCAAGGCGGTGTTCGACGCGATGATCGAGGCGATGAAAGCGAAGTCGCTGGTGGTCGAGATGAACGCCCGCCTGGCGCTGGCCGAGCACCGACCTCGTTTCGCGGACCGCGACGCCGAGCACGTCGCGGCCATTGAAGGGTTGTTCGAGCGTTCGGGCTTCAAGCCGCCGAGGCTCGACGAGGTGGTCGAACAACTCAAGCTCGAACGCCGCACGGTCGAGCGGCTAATGAAGACCCTGGTCGAGCACGGCCGGCTGGTCCGCGTCGCCGACGACATGGTGTTTCACCAGACGGCGGTCGAGCGGGCTCGACAGCGTCTGTTGGAGCATTTTGCCCAGGACGAGCGGTTCGAGAGCGTCCAATTCAAGTATCTGCTGGACACGACGCGCAAATTCGCGCTGCCGTTGTTGGACTACTTCGACCGCGTGGGCGTGACCCGCCGCGACGGCAACACGCGGTATCTTAAGAAAAAACACTAACCCGAAGCGCAAGCGGGGAGAGCACAAGGCGCAAGCAGATGTAGGGTGGGGCGACGATCGGCCCCGAAATGGCATGACCTTCTCCAAACGCCAAGGCCGATCGTCGCCCCACCATACGGCGCGGGATGGCGCGGTGTGATGGTGGGGCGATGACCGTCCGAAAAGCGTTGTGGCTCTTCAAACCGTATCACGGACGGTCATCGC
>DATECS010000151.1:0-21022 GCA_035286785.1 Thermoguttaceae bacterium
CCGCGACCGTAAGGGAGCGGTTGCAGCTCGGTGGGCATTCAACCGCTCCCTCACGGTCGCGGCTCTGTTATTTACACGCCTTTCGTCCCTCTGGGCGTGCCAGCCGGCCGTTCCCTAAATCCCCAAATCCCTTCCCTCTCACGCCCCCAACTGCTTGCTCACCATCACGACGTCTTCTTCCTGCTCCTCGTCGATGGTGAATCCGCGATTGCGGAACGTGCCGATCATCCGGTGGTTGTCCTTCGAGGTTTCGGCGACCACCCGCTTGATGCCCCAGCGTTGGGCCACCTCGACGCAGTAGTCGGTCAACACGCCGCCAAGCCCGTGACCCTGCCACCGGTCGACAATCAGAATGGCGTACTCGGCCGTCTCGTGGTTCATGTCCGACACGAGCCGTCCGACGCCGATCAATTTCCGTTCGCCGTTCTCCTCGACCTCGGCCACGATGCCGATCTCGCGGTCGTAGTCGATGAAGCAATAGCGCGCGGCCATTTCGTGCGTGGTTTGCTTGAACAAGTAGCTGAACCGGAACCGGATCGACTCCATCGAGCAGCCCGCCAACAGGTCGTGCCACATCGGTTCATCCTCGGGCTTGATGGGCCGCAGAATGACGTCCTCGCCCGTCTTGAGCTTCCGCTGGGTGACGAATTCCTCGGGATAAGGCCGAATCGCCAGATGGGCGTACGGCCTCGGCGAGTGGACCACCAGATCGCGGTCGACCACCACCCGCGCGTCCAGCGCCACCGCGTCCTTCTCGGTCACCAACAACGGATTGACGTCCAATTCCTTGATCTCGGGATAGTCGGCCACGAGATACGAAAACCGCATGAGGATTTCGATCAGCCGGTTGATGTCCGCGCCCGGCTTGCCGCGGTAACCTTGCAGCAGCGGCCAGGACTTGAGCGATTCGAGCATCCGCCGCGCCAGCGATTCGTTCAGCGGCGGCATCGCCAACGCGCGATCGCGGAACACCTCGGCCGCGATCCCGCCCATTCCGACCATAATCACCGATCCGAAGATCGGATCCTTTTTCGTCCCGATGATCAACTCGAAGGCGTTCGGATGGCTCACCATCGGTTGGACCGTCGCGCCCCACACGTCGGCCGTCGGGCACCGCTCGGCCACGCGAACCATCATCTTCTCATACGCCTTGCGCACCGCCTCCCCGTTGGCCAGGTTCAACGCCACGCCGCCGACGTCCGTCTTGTGCGTGATGTCGGGCGAGTGGACTTTCAACACCACGGGGAACCCGCACTGCTGGGCCACCTCGACCGCCTCATCGGCCGATCGGGCTAGGTGCGGCTTGGTGGTCGGAATCTCGTACGCTTCGAGGAACGCCTTCGACATGTTTTCCGAAAGGATCTCGGTCCCCTCGGTCAAAATCGTGTCGAACACGCCGCGAAGCCGTTGCCGGTCCATCTTGAACCCGAGCGGAATGTCGCGCGGCGTCTCGTGCAGAATCTCGAGATTGCGAGCATAGGAAACGAGGTGCATGAACGCGCGAATCGCCTTTTCCGGCGTCGTGTAGGTCGGAATGCCCGCCTCGTCCAGCACCTGGACGCCCTCGCGCACCATCAGGCCGCCCATCCACGCCGCCAACACCGGCTTGCGGATTCGCTTGGCCACCTGCGACACGGCCCGGGCGGTTTCCGTCGCGTCGGTCATCGCCTGCGGCGTCAGGATCACGAGCAAAGCGTCGACATTTTTGTCCTTCGCCAGGATTTCCAGCGCCTTGGCGAACCGCTCCGGCGGGGCGTCGCCCAGCACGTCGACCGGGTTGTTGTGCGACCAGAACGGCGGCAGCACCGCGTTGAGCTGGTCGATCGTCTCCGGCAGCAACTGCGCCAGCTTGCCGTCCCGCGCGATCAGGGCGTCGGTCGTCATCACGCCCGGTCCGCCCGCGTTCGTGACAATCGCCAGCCGCTCGCCCTTCGGCGGTCGTTGGCGAGCGAGCAATTCGGCGCAGTCGAACATGTCATCGACCTCGAAGATGCGCTCGATCCCCGCGCGGCGGAAAGCCGCCTCATACACGGCGTCCACGCCGGCCATGGCGCCCGTATGCGACGCGGCGGCCTGCGCCGACTCGGCGAATCGGCCTGATTTGAACGCCACGATCGGCTTGGTCCGCGCGAACGCTCGCGCGGCCGACATGAATTCACGGGCCTCGCTGATGGATTCAATGTAAAGGATGATCGACTGCGTATCGGTCTGGGTGCCGAAGTAGTCGATCAGATCGCCCATGCTCACGTCGAGCATGTTGCCGACCGAGACGAAGTAGGAGAACCCGATCCCCTCCTCCATTGCCCAGTCGAGCACCGAGGTGCATAGCGCGCCCGACTGCGAGATGAACCCGATGTGCCCTTCGGACGGCGTGGTGGCCGCGAAGCTGGCGTTCAGATGGATTGACGGCACGATAATGCCCAGACAGTTCGGGCCGATGATCCGCATGTCCTTGAACCGGCGTTTCTCCTCGATCACGGCCCGCTCGAGTTTTTTGCCCTCGGGCCCGATTTCGCGGAACCCGGCCGAAATGATGACCATGCCTCGCGTGCCCGCCTCGCCGCAGCAACGAACCAGGCCGGGCACCGTCGGCGCCGGCGTACAGACCACCGCCAGGTCGGGCGGATGCGGCAGACTCTCAATATCCTTGAACGCCTGGACCCCCTGCACCGACTCCCGCTTCGGATTCACAGGATAGACCACGCCTCGGAAGCCCGAGCCGATCAGGTTCTTCAACACGGTATAGCCGACGCTGGTGGGCGTGTCGCTCGCGCCGATCACGGCGACTCGTTTCGGTGCAAAAATCTTGTCCAGGTTCTCGATACTCACGGCAAACTCCTTGGGACCACGGCGACCGTCGGTGCGCTGGAATGCGGGTGGCTGGCCGCCGCCCACCGCTTCGGAAGGACCATCGGGGAGTAGGTCACGGTGGGCTCCGCCTACCCCCGGGGAAAACACAACCAGGGAATCTCTCAGTATATGATTTCGACCTTCCGAACGGAAGGATGGAAAAATACACAGAAACGCGGGTTTAAGGCACTTCTGACGAATCCGTCATCTTTGACGATCAGGAGGGCTTTCATGCCGCTTCGCCGACCTTTTTCGCTAGATTTCCAGTCAAAACTCCATCCGACCTGGTAGGCACTTGACAAATCCTAACCCAAACGGTCATACTATCCCCCTGGAATAATGGGTAGTGTCGCCATATCACCCGTAGGTCAGGCTGTGCCTGACAGTTGCCGCCGATTTTTGTCAGGCACAGCCTGACCTACAAATCTACCAAGCATTATGTGCGCCGATCCGGACCAAGAACTTGTCAAACAGGCCCAATCGGGCGACTATCCCGCCTTCGATTCCCTGGTCCGCAAGTACGAAGGCCGGGTCTACCGTCTGGCCCGGCGGATCGTCCACCAGCGGCAAGACACCGAGGAAGTCGTTCAGCAGACTTTTCTGAGCGTTCTTCAGCATCTTGAGGGCTTTCGCGGCGAGTCGGAGTTCGCCACTTGGCTGCTGCGCATCGCCACCAACCACGCCCTCGCCCTGCTGCGCCGTCGGGCGTCGCATCCGACGGTCTCCCTGACCGAGCCGTCGCGCGACGACGAAGACGGCCTGCCGCGGCCCGAATACGTCGTCGAGTGGCGTCGCACGCCCGAGCAAATCGCCACCGATCGCGAAGCGCGTCAAAAACTGACCGACGTGCTCGACGAACTCGATCCGAAGTATTCGATCGTTTTCGTGCTGCGCGACCTCGAGGAATTCTCGATCCAAGAAACGGCCGAAATCCTTCAGCTCACTGAGAACAACGTCAAGGTCCGCCTCTCCCGCGCGCGGCTCATGCTCCGCGAACGCCTCACCCGCATGTTCGGCGAAGAACCGGCTCCGCATGAAAAAAGAGTGAGACAGGATTTACATGATTGACAAGATGAGTAGAGCGCGTCCGGACGCACCAAAGTAGGGTGGGGCGACGATCGGCCACATCATGCTCGGCCCAATCGCCTAACGCTTCCAGCCGATCGTCGCCCCACCATTCGCTGCCGGTAGGTGTAGCGTCTGGTGGGGCAATGACCGGCCCGAACAAGGACTAAAGCGAGTCCCGCATTTTTTCCGGGCCGGTCATCGCCCCACCCTACTTGATTTCCCACCCGTCACTCATCCCACGGGCTCGTCCGCGTCGGTCCGGGCGGGGCCTTCGCCGCGGCCATTTCGGCGTCCTCCTCCGCCACGCGCTCGGGCGCGGCCAGCCGCACGTAGCGCAACTCCCGAACCACCCCCGGCAGGTTCAGCACGAACATCAACAGCGCCGCCGCCGGCACGAGCGTCATCAGCAACGCCGATTCCGCCGCCGGCAATCCCTTGTCCAATAGATAGGCCGAAGTCCACACCGGATTGATCACCTGCAAGGCGCTGTAGTCCTGGTTGCGATAGCTCGACATCATCTGAATGATCGCCGGAATGCCCGAAAACGCCAGCACCAACAGACACTGAAACAACAACGCCGTTAAAATCCCCACCGGCGAAACCTTGCGAATCGCCCGGATCAGCAGCAGCCCCAACCCGAGGAAAAAAGTCCCGTAGCACAGCGCGAAGAACGCAAACCACACAGATCGTTCGGGATTGCTTGTATATCGGTTTGATGAAGCGGCCACGATCGGCTGCGCCACGTACCCGACCATCACCATCAGCAGCACGCCGAGCAGTCCCGCCACCGCGAACATAAACCCCGTACACGGCCCCGGATTGAACCACGTCAAAAACACGCGGCCCAACGTGCTGCGGGGCAACCGCCGGCGCACTCGCAGCGAAAGATCGGGCGACTCGCCGCTCATCATCGTCCCCATCACCGCCCAATGCAGCACGGCGAAGACGGCGAAAACGCTCAACACTCCCGGCTCGGCCTTGCTTTCGATCCACGCGAACGCCATCCACGCCGTCCACAAGGCGAACTGCCCGAGCATCACCATGCGCAGCCGGGTCGAGCGATTGTCGGCGGCGAACGTGATTTGCGCCGCGGCCGCCTCGAACACCAGCAGAAAATAGCCCACCACGAACGTCACCAGCGCCGCGTTCGTGATCCAGAATTCCTTCTCCCGAAACACTTGTTCGCCGCCGAACGTCAGCATCGCGAACGGAATCCAGCAGCCCATGTAAAACGCCAACAGCAACCCGATGATCGCCAGGACCGACACGATCACCTGCAAGTATTTCTCGGTGGTCAGCGTGCCCAAGAACAGGCAGATCATCGAAAGCCCCATCGAGGCGACGCTGACGTAAAAAACGATCCACGCGATCGATAAAATGGCAACGCCCTGCAGCATGTAGGTGAACGCCAGGCACGGCGTGACGGCCGAGAGATAAACGATCACCTGTGTCACGGCGCTGCCGAACTTGCCCCAGACGATCTGTCGCGGCCCCAGCGCCGTGATCGACAACATTTCGTAGGTCCGCTCCTCCTGCTCGGCCGCCAGACTGCGAAACGCGCTGTAAGGAACCACGACCAACAAAGGAAACGCGAGGATCAGATAATAGCCCACGAACATCGTCGGCCCGTGCGACCCGTAGAAGATCTCCTGGCCGATCATCGCCACGCCCAAGAGCGACCATCCCCAAGCGAAACTCAGAAGCAACGTGAGCACGAACTGCCGGCTCTTCAACGCCTGCCGCGTTTCCTTGACCAGAATGGGATTGAGCCGATCGCCCAACGCGACCAACAGCCGCTCGAACCGGGCCCAAAATCCCCGGCCCGTCTCGACAGAGGAAGGCGTCGCGTCCGCGTCGATCGTGATGGTTTCGCCGTCGCCGCTCACTGCACCAGCCCTTTGGTCACTTGCATGAAAACATCCTCGAGCGATTGCCGCCGCGTGCCGAACGCGACCACGTCGAATCCCGCCTCGACCATCGCGCGGAGCAAGGCCGCGTCCTGCTTCGGCGTGCTGCGGTGCGAAAATTGCACGCGCCGCCCGTCGACCAGCAGCCCGTCCACCTGTTGACGCTCGGCCAACCAGCGGCTCAGCCGGGCGGCGTCCTCCAAAACGCGAACCTCCACCAGGTTGCAGGGATCTTCATGCCGCCGTTGGATCTCGTCGACTGTGCCCACCGCCAGCAGCCGCCCGCGTTCAATAATGCCCACCACGTCGCAAATCTCGGCCAGCTCGGTCAAGATGTGCGAACTGACCAGCACTGTCTTTCCCTCGCCGGCCAGTTGGCGAATCATCCCGCGCAACTCGATTCGTGCCCGCGGATCAAGCCCCGACGCCGGCTCGTCGAGCACCAGCACGGCCGGATCGTGAATCAGCGCGCGGCCCAGAGCGAGCCGCTGCTTCATGCCCTTCGACAATCCGGTCGTCGGTTTTTCCGCCAGTTTGTCCAGCCCCGTGAACCCCATCACCCGATTCACCGCCCGCACGCGCTCCGTCCCCCGCAGCCGATACGCCCGGGCGAAGAAGTCCAAATACTCCTTCACGTTCACGTTCGGATAGGCCACGAGAAAATCGGGCATGAATCCCAACCGCCGTCGGACGCGGTCGGGGTCGTTGACCACCGAGAACCCGTCGACCGTCGCGTCGCCCGCCGTGGGCGAGTCGAGCGTGGCCAGAATGCGCATGCTGGTGGTTTTGCCCGCCCCATTCGGCCCGATGTACCCAAAAACCTGCCCCGCCGCCACGGCGAACGACACGCCCTCGACCGCCCGGGTCGCGCCGAAGTAGCGGTGCAAGCATTCCAGTTCGATCATCGGCCGCGAACTAATCACGTTTCACCACTCCCCAAGAACCACGTGAAAACTGCCTTCCTCGTGAGCCACGGGCGTGCCCAACTCCAACTCCGGCTGGCGCTCGACCACGGCGAAATAGCTGCCCGGCGTCAACTCGTTCCCACCGCCCTTGAGCGAAAGTTCCATCAACGACGTGCCCGGTGATGAAACAGGCATATTCCCCTGTGGGCCGTAGTAACCGTAGCGAGAACGAGAATAGGAACGCGGCATACCGAACGGACCTCGGCTGAATCCCTGTCCCACGCCCGGCGGAAACGTCGGCTCGTTGGCCGCGAGAATCTTCCGCCGCTCAGTCATGACGTCGGCCTCCGTCGCCGCGTGGGCCGTGCCCGACGCTCCGGCCGCCAGCGACGTTGTCCAATAATACTTGCCGTCGTGCGTCCGCACGGCCAGCGCGCGGATCGCCGCGCCCAATTGATTTTCGACTTTCACCCCGCCGGCCGCGTCTCCCGCCGGCGTGATCTTCAGCCCGCGCCGGCTCGCCCTCGGCCGAACCGTGAAGTATTGCGTCGGCGTACGCGAGGCGAGCCACCCTTGGGGAAGCCGTTGCTGGTCGTCCCAAATGACGAGACGGTTTTTCCCGGCGGCCGTATCCTCGTCGGGCACATAAGGCAACACGGCCACGTCGTCCGAGAAATTCAACCCGCCGCCGGGCGCCAGGCCCGCGTAGTACGACAGCCGGGCCCAGCACACCGCCTCGCAGCGCCGCTGGTCGATTCGCGTGACGCTTCGCGCCCGCAATCGCACACTCAGTCCGTCGGCCACGATCGCGTAGGCAAACAACGCCCCCGTCACCAGCAACGCCCCGGCCGGAATGGTCAACACCAACAGATGAAGTCGTTTTCTGCGACGCAACACGAGATAATTCACCGGTCCGATCAAAAGCACGAACAGGCTGATCAACACCTGAAACTCAATGACCGGCGCCAAGCCCACGCCCGGCACCAGGAAGTTCCAGAACTCGTCATTTACATCGTTGTAGATACATCCGTAGCGCGACGTCCAGGAACTTCGCTCCCCCATCGTCTCGGCGATCCACCCCCATTGCCACGGATCGCCGGGAAAAGGATCGTCCGCCGCAATGGCGATCACCCGGCCGAAGACCAACTCCCGAAACCGAAACGTCGGCTGCTTCGGCGTCGCCGGCGAATTGCGCGACCAGTCCCACAGCGCCTCGATCTGGGCCTTGTCGTTATATACCTGATCGTCGATGGTCACTTGATTCCGGCCGTTCCAAGTGATCCAGCTCGGCCGCTTGCCGAAGCTCGACGCCGGCGGTTTCGTCCATTGCGACGTCCCGGACGGCGGTCGGCTCGCACTCGTTGCTTCGGCCGGCGATGGATCGAGCAATGGGTCCAACTCCGCCAGCCGTGCGACCTCCCCGCCCGCCCCAAAAATCCAAAGCGTCCCACCGCCTTGCACCCACGCCATCACGGCCCGGGTCGCCTCGGGACGATGCTTCCACAAATTCTCAAGCCGGCTCCGCGACAGGCACACCACGTCGAAACACGTGTATTCAATCCACCGGTCCGGCAAATCGCCCTCGGCGACCGACATTCCCGCGGGATAGGGAGGAAGCGTCACTTTGCCCGGGAACGCCTGCACGTTGGCGGCTTGCCAACCCCCGGTCTGCAAACGGTGGTAATAGGCGGCGGCTCCAAAATACTGTCCCAAAGCGCCCGTGTCCGGCTGCTTGTCCCCGACAAACAGAATCCGTGGAAACCGCTGGCCCATCCACAGATTCCAGTATTGCTGCGACGAGGGAAGCGTGACCGGATGGGGCGTTTTGATCGGCACGCCGTCTTCAAACAGCTTGATAAGGTAATTGCCGGTGTAGCCCGCGCGGGGAACGGGAATCGTCCCTCGCACCTTCGTCTCGCCCGCCGCAATTTGGATGTCTTCTTCAACCGTGGTTTTCCCCGATCTCCTTCCCCCCACGGTGTCTATTTCGACGACAATCGTCAAATTGCGATCGGCCGTCGGCGGCGCGGCCGAAGTGATCGTCACCCGCAACGGCCGATAGCCCGGGTTCTCGACCCAGAGGTTCGACAACTCGATATCCAATCCCCGGACCGCCACCCTGGTTGTGCCGCCGTCGATCAGGGTTTGATTCTGATAAAGGACCTGTCCAACCGCCGGGACCGCGACAACCCCCATCGCCATGCCCAGAATAAAGCCCATCAAAACCGAGCCGCGACCGTGAGGGAGCGGTTGAACCCGCGACGAACGGTCCCAAAACAGCGATCGCATTTCCCCGCTCACGAGACAATCTCCGCATCGAGAGGACCGTCGCCGCCTAAAACGCCGTCCGTGCCCGCCAAACGCTCGTCGCCGAAGGGGCTCGACCCGAACGGGCACGCTCCCGGGTCTGTTTTCCGGCGCGGCACGAGTCCGGCCACCACTGCGACGCACCCAAAGAGTCCCGCATGGATCATGGCCATCAAAAAGACGCTGCCCAGCCCGATGGTAAATCCGATCGCCCAGGCGTGCCCTCGCGCGGCCATGCCGAACACGGCGAAGATAAAGGCGCAGACGGTCGTCAGCCCGAGCATCCAGCGCAGCGAGAACTGCGGAATCAACACCCGGCGTTCTTCTCGAACTTCCATCCTGCCTCCTCGCCGTCGCAAAACCCTCGAACAGTTTGTCCCGTCCCGCCGCGATCCTATTCGTCCGTTGTCCAAGATTCTTGTGACCCGCCGAAAGAATTTTCCGTCCCTCGGCGACCGGTACAAATTATCTCAAACCACAAGCCTTCTGTCCATCCCCCGTACTCCTCACGCTCCGCGTGAGGTTCCACAAGACTTTCCGCCGAAAAACAGACGTAGGGTGGGGCGACGATCGGCCATATAACGCCCGGCCCCTTCGTCAGACGCTTTCGCCGATCGTCGCCCCACCATGCGATGCCCATAGGCGTAGCGCTGCCGATAGGCACAGCGTCTGGTGGGGCAATGATCGGCCCGAACAACGGTTAAAGCAAGTGCATTCTTTTTCCCGGGCCGGTCATTGCCCCACCCTACGTGCTTTCGGAACCATCAAACGTTACGTGCGACGGTGCTCGCCCCACCCTACATGCTCACCGTGGACATTCTTGGGAACCTCACGCGGAACGTGAGGAGTACGTCGCTCACCCGGTGCGCGACCGAACGAACACAAAATACGCCACCATCACCAACGCCAAGAGCACCATCAGCCCTCGCACGTCCCGTCGCTGGCCGGCGGCCACCTTCACGATCGGATACGCAATCAGCCCCAGCGCCAACCCGTCGGCGATCGAGTAGGTGAACGGAATCCCCACGATAATCAAAAAGCTCGGCAGCGCCTCGGCATAGTTGTCCCAATCGACGCGGGCGGCGTTGCGCAGCATCATGGCCCCGACCACGATCAACGCGGGCGACGTCACCGGCGGATAGCATCCGACCATTGCCACCAACGGACTGAAGACCAGCGCCATGACGAACAGCACGGCCACCGTCAGCGCGGTCAACCCGGTGCGTCCGCCCTGTTCGACACCCGCCGCGCTTTCAATGAAACTCGTCACCGTGCTCGTGCCCATGCCGGCCCCGACGACCGTGCCCACCGCGTCGGACATCATGGCTTGGCGCAGACGGGGTAGTTGGCCGTCCTTGGCCAGTCCGGCCTGCTCCGTCACGCCGATCAACGTGCCCAGCGTGTCGAACACGTCCATGAACAAGAAGATGAGAATGAACGGCATCATCGTCCACGACAGGGCGTTGACCAGGTCCATCTTCAGCAACGTCGGGGTAATCGACGGCGGCGGCGAAACCACCTTCCATGATGGATGAAAATGTTTCATCAGGTCCGACTCCACGACCAACGGACTCCTCGCGATGAACTCCGGCGCCCACGCGAGCCCCAGCTTCAACACAGCCGCGAACAGCGTCGCCCCCAAGATACCCCAAACAATCGCTCCCCGCGTCTTCCGCGCGAACAACGCCGCCGTCAGGAACAGGCCGAAGAAGAAAACCACCAGGTCGGGCGACGCGAAATGAGGATCGATTCTCGGCGGCGCGGCATCGGGCACCACGAGCCGTGCGTTGCGCATCCCGATCAACGCAATAAACAGACCAATGCCGATGGCGATCGCGTGGCGCATGCTCGGGCTGATCGCTTGATAGACCATCTCCCGAATCCCAAACAGCGTCAGCAGCATGAACAGCAGCCCCGAGATAAACACCACGCCCAGCGCGATCCGCCAATCCGCCGTCGTCGCCGGATCGATCGACCCGTCACGCGCGCCGGCCGCAATCATCGCCCCCGCGGCGGGCAGCGCGGAAAACACGAAGAAAAAATTCTCGCCCATGCCCGGGGCAAGACCGATCGGCCATCGCGCGTAAAGCCCCATCAACGCCGTGGCCACCGCCGCCGCCAGACAAGTGGCCGTCATCACCGCCCCAAAATCCAAGCCGGTCGGCTTCCCAAACATCTGCCCCGACAAGATGGCCGGCTGCAGAAAGATGATGTAGGCCATCGTCAGAAACGTGGTCAGCCCGGCCAACACCTCGGTCCGCACGTTCGTCCCGTGCTCCCGAAGACGAAAATACCGTTCCCACATGCTCGGATCCTCCCCGTCAAAACCGCCGATACGTCCCGCACGAGCCCCGCCACCCGCCGCGCAAACGAAATCGTCCCCCATTTGTCCCCCAAAATCAAGCCCTCGCCTTTGCCTTGCTAATCCCGTAGGTCAGGCTGTGCCTGACAATGGACCGTAGTCCGTAGTTCGTGATCCGTGGTTGATTAGGTCAGGCACAGCCTTGACGACCGATCATCATGGAAATTAATCCCCTCGCACTACCATGCGGCACGATGATGGTCCGTCGCAAAAGGGGACAGGCACCGTCGCCACGGACCGTATTGGCGGGAATACCTTCGTCAAGGCGACGGAGCCAGTCCCCTTTTGTGACTCCTGAACCCGCGCGGCGCCACTAGCCGATCGTGTCATTCGGACCTAAAATACACAGTCCCATGAATGAATACCCGCCCAACTACCATTACGACGTCTACGCCTCGCCCCACGACGCCCCCGAGCCGGTCGTCGCTGAACTCGTGCCCCCGCCACCCTCGCCCCCACGACCGCGCCGGCCGAACCCGCTGTTCAAATTCCTACCGCCGATCCTCTTCGTGGCAACGTGCCTATCGACCTTCTTCGTCGGCTGCGCCAATGCACTCGGAGAATCTCGAACCCTGTCCGAAGTCGCCCATCGCGGCCTAGCCTACTCGGCCTGCCTGATGACCATCTTGATCTGCCACGAGATGGGCCACTATCTTCAAGCGCGTCGCTACCGCGTCCCCGCCAGCCTTCCTTTCTTCATTCCCGTCCCCCTGCCGCCCATCGGCACGATGGGCGCCGTCATCGGCATGCAGCCCGGCGTGGGCGATCGCCGGGCCATCTTCGACATTGGCATCACCGGGCCTCTGGCCGGACTCGTGCCGACGTTGATATTCTGCGTTGTCGGAATGAAGCACTCGAGCGTGGAGGCCATAACGGGCCCGGTTCAGCAAATTGGCTTGCCCTTGCTCATGCAGTTTCTCGCATCGTTCCTACTGGGCCCAGTCCCTGACGGATACGGCGTGATCCTCAACCCCATGCTCTTCGCCGCCTGGGTTGGCCTGTTAATCACCTCGATCAACCTCATCCCCATCGGCCAGCTTGACGGCGGGCACATCCTCTACGCCCTCTTGCGCAAGAAGGCCCATCTGGTCGCCTCATGGTTGCTCAAGGCCGCTGTCGCCGCGGTCGTCGTCGGGGCCGTTTTCTTCCGCTACCCCGGCTGGATCGTGATG
Source organism: Thermoguttaceae bacterium (assembly GCA_035286785.1). GTDB lineage: Bacteria > Planctomycetota > Planctomycetia > Pirellulales > Thermoguttaceae > UBA11386. The sequence goes on from DATECS010000151.1 coordinate 12,572, forward strand.
GTCTTGCTGTTGTTGGCGATGGGGCCCCATCATCCGCCCACCGCCGACGACAACGTCCCGCTCGGCCCGACGCGCGTCGTGCTCGGCTGGTTGACCCTGGCCTTCGTGCTGGTCGGGTTCACGCCCATGCCTTTCAAGATGTAGCACGGCGATCACAATGTAGGGTGGGGCGATCGCGGCGAGTCTCAACGATCACGCCCGACCTCACCACATCGCCTCGCCGCGATCGCCCCACCATGCCCCGCTAATCGCCCTCCCGGCCATACAGCAACCGGTACACCACCGGAATCACGACGAGCGTAAACAGCGTCGACGTGAACAGCCCGAAGATGATGGCCCACGCGAGGCCCGAGAAAATCGGGTCGAGCGTGATGACCCAGTTACCCAACAGCGTGGTGCCCGCCGTGGCCAGAATCGGCCGCGTCCGCACGGCCACGCTCCGCACGATCGCCTCGTTCAAGGCGAGTCCCTCGGCCACTCCGTGCTGAATGAAGTCGATCAGCACGACCGAATTCCGCACCACGATCCCCGCCAATGCGATCATCCCGATCATCGCCGTGGCCGTGAGAAACACGGGATTGGGATACCCGCCCACCGGCCGATCGACCAGCACGTTCAACAGCCAGAAGCCCGGCATGATCCCGACCAGCGTCAAGGGGATCGCCAGCATGATGACCAGCGGCATGACGCGAGAGCGAGTCTCGAACATCAGGATCACAAAAATTCCGATCAGCGCCGCGCCAAACGCCAGCCCCAGATCGCGGAACACGTCGAGCGTGATCTTCCATTCGCCCTCGCCGGCCCAATCCACCGTGAAACCGGCCGGAACGGCCCACGAATCGTCGCCGCCCGGGAAGAACCACGTGCGCGACTCGACCGGCCGCGGCGCGTCGGCCGGCGTCGTGCGAGTTCCGTCGGGCCGGCGGTCCCATTGCATGTCGATCACCGCGTCGGCCGGCGGGCGACCGGCCACCTCGCCAAACGCATAGGCCACGCGACGCAGATTCTTGTGATAGATCGTCTTGTCCGCGGTCGCGTCGACGAACCGGCCTAGCGCCCCGAGTTGGACCATCTGCCCTCCTTCGCCGCGGACGTAAATCTCCTCCAAATCGTCCACGGCTGAGCGCCGCCAGCGGGGCAACCGAAGCTCGATCCACAGCGGATCGACCTCCTCCGGCGCGTGAACAACCGTGGCTTTCGCTCCCGAGAGCGTCAACCGCAGCGTCTCGGCGATCTGCCGCGTCGAAATGCCCGACAGCACCGCCTTGGCCTTGTCGGTCTCGAAAACGAGTTTCTCCTGGTCGTCCTCCGCGCTGGTATCGACGTCTACCACCCGCGGCTCGCGAGCCATCCGCGCCGCCACCGTTCGCGCCACGTCGATATACTGGTCGTAACTCGCGTTCTCCGGCCCGTACACTTCGGCCGTGATCGTCGCGATGACCGGCGGACCCGGCGGAACCTCGACCAGCTTGATTTTCGCGCCCGCCTCGGCTGCCATCCGCGTCAGGTCATCACGGATCCGCAGCACCAGCGAGTGCGACTGCTGGCTGCGGCGTTCCTTCGGAGCCAAATTGACGCGGATATCGCCGACGTTCGCCCCGTGGCGCAGGAAATAATGCCGCACCATCCCGTTGAAATCCATCGCCGAGGCCAGCCCCACGTAAATCTGAAAATCCCGCACCTCGTCCACGCCGGCCAGGTAATGGGCCAGCCGTTCGGCCGCGGCGTTGGTCTGCTCCAGCGTCGCCCCCTCGGGCAGGTCGATCACCACCTGAAATTCATTTTTGTTGTCATAGGGAAGCATTTTCAACGGCACCAGCCGAAACGCCGGAATGGCCACCGCCCCGACCAGCAGCGCCGCCACCGCGCCCAACATGGTCCACGACGCCCACCGCCGCGCGACGATCGGCCCCAGCACTGCCCGACAGATGCGATACAGCGGCCGCCGCGTGATATCGAAACCCTCCGCGCCCTCTTCCGGCTTCGTCGCGTGAAGTTTTCGCAGCGCCACCAGAGCCAGCCACGGCGTGCTGATGAACGCCACCGTCATCGACACGGCCATCGTCAGCGGCACGCACAGGGCCATCGGCGCCATGTACGGTCCCATCATGCCCGTGATGAACATCAATGGAAGAAAACTCACGATGATCGCCAGCGTCGAAAGAATCAACGCCGGCCGCACTTCCTGCACCGCCCGAAGCACCGACTCGCGCGGCGGCAATATCTTCATTGCGAAATAACGCGCGATATTCTCCACGTCCGTAATCGGGTCGTCCACCAGAATGCCCAACGACAGGATCAACGCGAAGAGCGTCACCCGATTGATCGTGTAGCCCGCCAACAGGTTGATGAACAACGTGATGCTGTAACAAATCGGCACGGCCAGCGCCACCACGAGCGCCGCCCGCCAGCCGATCAACACGCCGATCAGGCCGATGACCGTCAACACGGCGATCACCAGCGACTCGACCAGCTCGTTCACCTTGGCGTCGGCCGTCTCGCCGTAGTCGCGCGTGATCCGGTAATAAACCCCGTCGGGCAATTGCGTCCGGGCAAGCTCGGCCATCCGCCGATCGACCGCCTCGGCCACCTTGACGGCGTTGCTCCCCTTGCGTTTGGCCACTGCTAGATGCACCGCGGGAAACAAACCGCCCAATTTTTCCAGCGAGGATTTCCCAGCATGCGCCTCCGCTCCTTCGACCGCCGCCCGTGGATCACCCGCCGCCGGTCCAAACCCGATCCAACTATAGCTGTCCGTTTCCGCCGGCCCGTCGATTACCGCGGCCACGTCCTTCAGATAGACGGGCCGCCCCTCGACCACGTTGATCACCAGATTTTCCAGTTCGCCGGCGTCCGCCAGAAACGTGCCCGCCTCGACGACGATCTCGCGGTCCTGCTGCTCAAATCGCCCGGCGGTCGACTGCGAGTTGCTTGCCTGGAGCGCCTCGGCCACCTGCAAAGCCGACGTTCCACGAGCCGCCAGCCGCATCGGGTCCAACTCGACACGAATCACCCGCGGCCGACCCCCGATCACCGACACGCGGTTCGTGTCGGGAATCGCCTGCAATTCGTGCTCCAATTGCTCGACAAGCCGCCGCAGGGCATGGTCGTCGTACCGCGTCGTCTCCGACCAGAGCGTCACGTTCACGATCGGCACGTCGTCGATTTCGATCGGCTTGACGACCCAGGCCGTCACTCCCGGCGGAATCCGATCGACGTTCGACTGGATTTTGTTGTAAAGCTTTACCAGCGAGTCTTCGCGGTCCTCGCCCACGTAGAACCGCACGGTCACCACGCACGAGTCGGCCCGCGACATCGAATAGACGTATTCCACGCCGTCGATCTGATAGAGCAGCTTCTCCAGGCGATTGGTCACCTGCTTTTCGACCTCTTCGGCCGAAAGGCCCGGCGCCGAGACAAACACGTCGGCCAGCGGCACGACGATCTGGGGCTCTTCCTCGCGCGGGGTGAGCCACAGCGCCGCCAGCCCCAAGATCGTCGAAACGACGATCAACAGGCCCGCGACGTCGCCGCGCAAGAAGACCTCGACGACGCGAGTCAAAAACGGCGTCTTTTTTTCGGTGGAACTCATGGCGTCTCCGCACCTTCCGGCGTTTCATCCTCGGCGTCGTGGCCAGCCGCTTTTCGCGCCAGGACTTTCTCCCCCGCTGCCAACCCGCTGAGCACTTCGACCCGCTCCGGCCGGCCTTCCGCGTCGAACCGCCCGATGCGTCCCGTTTTGATGAACCGTCGTTCCAGCGTCCTGTCGTCGCGGACGACGTCGACCATTTCAAGCTGTCCAATCCGCTCGATGGCGTCGGCCGCGAGACAAAGATGCCGCCGTTGGCCCGCCGGAATCAGCAATCGGCCGAACATCCCCTCGAACATCCCCGGCGATTTGGGCAGCGCCACCTTGACCAGAAACGACCGGCTGGCCGCCTGTGCCTGGGGGACGATCTCGTCGACGGTCGCATCCACCGTCCGGTCCAAAGCGTCGATCCGTACCCTCAACTTCTCACCCTGCGCGAGCTTCACCGCCAGGTTCTCCATCACCGGCACCTCGAGCCGCAGCGACGTCGGATCGTACAAAATCAACAGCGGCACGCCCGGCTGCGCCATGTCGCCCTCCTCGGCCAACCGATCGACGATGATGCCAGACTTTGGGGCCTTGATCGTGCTGTAGGAGACCGTCACGTCGGCCTCGGCCAACGCCTGCTGAGCGTGATCCAGATTCGCCCGAGCCACTTCGACCCGCGACTGCACTTCGTCATACTCCTCCTTGCTGATGATCCGCGTCTTGATTAGTTCGCTCGCCCGGGCAAAATCCTTCTCGGCCTTGTCCAACGATGCTTGGGCCGACACAAGCGAGGCGTGGGCCTGGCTTCGCGAGGTTTCCAGCGTCCGGCGGTCGAGCACCACCAGGTCGTCCCCCGCTTTCACCTCCTGGCCCGCGCGAGCCATGACCCGCTGAATCGGCGCCAGCACCCGCGCCGAGATTTCCGTCCGCGTCGCCGCTTTCAACGTGCCCAGCGCTTCCTCGAAATACGGCTGGACAATCTCGTGGACTTCCTCGACCTTGGCGCCGTCGGCGATTTTTCTCACCGGTTGCTCCGTCTCGCCCGGCGGAATCTTCCGCGTCCAAGAGACCGTGACCCATTTCATGGCCACGACCACCGACACGACGAGAATCCCGATCAGCACGAGCGTCAACACGGACGCGCTAACGATCTTCCAAATGGGCAGTTTCTTCATCGACGCCACCATGAACTCCTGTGTGTAAAGCCCCCCAAGCAGTCGCGTCAAAATAAGTTGATAATCTTTTAAGGAACACTAATCCGCACTAATCGACACTCATGAGAATGATCAGTGAAAATTAGCGGAAATTAGCGTTCCTTTGTTTTTGGGTGGTTTTCGATTTCGATCAAGTTATTATGATGCCGGCTCTATTTTCTACGCGGCTCCCCTCGCCGCTTTCACCACCTGCGCGACCATCCACAAAATCACCAACGCCCCGGCCACGAAGAGCACCAAGAACGTCACCAACGGGCCCCACTCAATCTCCGTCGGCCGCCCGGCCAGATCGGCAAACGCCCCGACGCGAATATTCTGCACCACCTGCCGGCTGATCGCGTTGAGGGCCAACGCTCCGAATTGCGCCGCCGCCACGCTGGTGGCCCCCGCCCGCGTGAATCCTCGAACGGCCATCAACACCAACAGCGCCACCGGCAGCCCCGGCGCCACGGCCGTCGCCAGCGTCAACGGCAGCGTGGGCCACGCGAACATCCGCTCAAAAAGCCCGTCGGGCCACGTGCCGAACACGTACCATGACCCGGCCGCCGCGAACCACGCCGCTCCGACCGTCGCCAGCCCCAACGCAAACCGCCCGGCCCAGCGTCGATACGCCTCGGGAGCCTCGCGGAAGAACCAAGCCGCGTCCAACACGACCCATGCGGCGGTCGTCCCCAGCGCCAGGCCGAACATCATCAACCATCGCGGCAAAATCTGAACGTCGTACAGATTCGCCCCCGTTCCCGTCGCTGCCCCGGCGACCTGATGGTTTCCCCACAACAATGACCATGCCTCGACGTGCTCCGTCAGACTCAGCCCGTTGACCAATAGATAGCCGATCGTCATGAACAGCACGGCCGACGTCCACCCGATGAACTTCCGCCACGGCGACGGCCCCGAGGGCTCCGCGTCGCGCAGGCCGAACGAGTAGAGGTACACCCCGTAGTACGCCGGAATCAGCAACACGACGATCGCCATCCAGTACCACGCCGTCAGGATCGTCGCCGGATAGAAGAATTGCGAATAGGCCAACTGCATGAACAACAGCGGCACGATCCCGAAATTCACTCCGTACGCCACGATGATCGGCATCTGCCGCATCAACCGTCGCGAAAAAACCACCGCATGCTCCCCGCCCGCCGCGCGCAGAAACATCGCCGTCATAATCCCCGCGAACCAAAGATTCATCGGAACCAGGTGCAGCGTGAACCCGAGCACCTTGAACAACTCGATGAACCAATACGGCACCGGCAGCGGAGCCAGCGACGACGAATCAACCAGCATGTGCGGATCCATCAGCGGTCCTCCTCCTGGCCGTCCAACCGCATCCCCTTCGGCTTCGGCGGAGCAATCGCGGCCAAGTATTCACCCAGCAGCAGAGCCTCCTCCTCCGTCCCGCACCACGGCGGCATGTAGAAATGGGTCTTCTCGAACCCCACGATCATCTGCTGAATCGCCCCGGGCGAGCGACCCCGCACCAACGGCGCCACGGCCGAGTACCCGTCGCGCGCCGCGTGACAATCGTTGCATTGATACTGAAACAGCACCTCGCCCAGCGCCAACCGTTCGTCGTGCCCCAAAGCCGCCAGCCGTCCCGCGTCCAGCCGCCCGTCGACGATCAAGCCCGGATGCCGCTCCACGACCAGCGCCCGAGTCCACGTCCCCCCGGCCAGGATCCCCGACTGCCGAAGACGCGGAATCTCCTCCGGAAGAATCTGGTTGCCCAGCACCACGTTATAGACCACGTACGGCTTGCGGACCGCCTCGCGGATAAACTCGCCCGTGGTCACCGCCCCGAAGCCGAACAAAAGCATCATGGCCGCGAAACCGGGCGAAAGCCAACTCGGATTGCGATACGGCCCGAACCAGATCGCCGCGAAAACCACCACGGTCATCGCGACGACCGCCGCCATCAGCACGTTCAACACCGACGCGGTGGGCAGCACGGCCATCGCCGACGGCGGCAAGAACGCATACCACCCCGCCCCGCCCGCCGCGATCAAAACCACTCCTACGAACGACGGCCGCAGACTCCGCCGGCTGATCAACTCCCGAAGCTCCGCGTCTTTGATCGTCAGCGACGCGTGCAGGTACACGTACAACGACGTCAGCAGCAACGCCCCGCCCGTCCGCGCAACGACCTGCGGAACGAACTGCGGGTTGAAAAACCCGACCCAAAACCCGCCCCGCGCCGGCCAATCGCCCGGGTTGAGCATGAACGCCGTGATGCCCGTGATCAACACAAGACTGATCCATGCCGCCGCGCCGTAGATCATCCCGATTCGCACGTGGGTCCGCTCCGGCAGCCGCCCCCACCAGTAAAAGAAGATGAAGGCCGACGTGATCTCGATCACGAAGAAAACCCACTCCATGGCCCAGCCGAACACGAACGTCCGAATGAGCACCTCCGTGGCCAAGGGCGAAGCCAATCCAATCGTCCACCAAATTCCCACGCCCGTGATCGCCCCGAACACGACCGTCAGAAGGACAAAAAACCGGGCATGACGGCGAAGATAGGCAAGATAGCCGCGGTTGTGCTTCCGATACGCAAACCGCGTCTCCCACGCCAAGAACAACCCCCCGCCCACGGCGTAATGCGAAACCAACACATGAACCACCGCCACCAGGGCGATCAGCATCGGCGCCGTCAGGTAGGGGACGTACCACCAGGGATAATGCATTGGCGCAAGACTCCCTTCATACCAGCGAAAAGATTCCTTGGCCGGAAAAAGAAATAGATTTTGGCCTAACCATACCACACGGCCCGCGAACTCGGAAGTAGGGTGGGACGATCGCGACAAACCGCCTTATTCTGTCAATACGGTTTCCCGCGATCGCCCCACCAAGAATCTCCCCGACCTCAGCCACCCCGCCGGCCGCCTACCCCGTCCCATGTCCTGAGAACTTCGCCGCCCAATGGCCCCGGAGCAAACCGTCGAGATGCTCGTGCAGCGCGGCCGGCACGTCCACGCTCGCGTCGGCCGCATAGACGGAAATCGTCCTGCGAATATTGTCCACCACCAGTTCGCAGGCAGGACACTCTTCAAGATGACGCTCGATCATCGCGGAAGTTTCGGCATCGAGCTCGCCGTCGACGTACTCGATCAACGCCGCAAACAGATCTTCACATCGTATCATCTTGTTGCGTCTCGAACCCGTTTTCTCACCGCGGACACAGAGAGCACGAAAAGTGTAGAAGAACAGACAGGACCATTGCTATTCTGTTGGATGCGCGGCCGGTCGTTTCGTTACAGTCCGTTTCCGCCCTTTGTACGACGATGCAACCTCTTGGGTCATGCAATACCCCCCGCCATGCCGTTGCTCGCCGTCCCTTGTCTTCGATCGCCCCAAGTCTATTATTTTAACAGCTAGTGCTGTCTAAATTCGAGCGGCCGATTGTCTCGGACGCTCGGCGACAACCGAACGCTTTCATGGGACTTTCGATCGGAGAAGAAGCCATGCTTTACACGTTGCCCGAACTACCCTACGCCTACGACGCCCTCGAACCGCACCTCGACGCCCAAACGATGGAAATCCATCACCGCAAGCACCATGCGGCCTACGTGTCCAACCTGAATGCCGCCATCGAGGGGCAGGACTTCGGCAGTCCCACCGTCGAAGATCTGGTGGGCGCGATCTACACCCTGCCCGAGGAGATTCGCA
>DATECS010000152.1:0-9586 GCA_035286785.1 Thermoguttaceae bacterium
AGCCGCGACCGTGAGGGAGCGGTTGAATGCCTACCGAGTTGCAACCGCTCCCTCACGGTCGCGGCTCGGAAAAAATGTAAATATCTGTGTTGTTGGATGTCCGATTTCCGGATGGCCTCCTTTTTTCTGGGGCCCCCCGACCCGTTGACGCCGAAACGTCCGGCGTGCTATACACTTGTAGGGTGGGCACCGCCCACCAATAATCCGTTTACAATGCTGTCGGTGGGCGGTGCCCACCCTACGCGGCTGTTAGAAGATGGGGCCGGCAAACCGAGTTGTTTCCCATGGCCTTGGTCACTTTGCGAGTATTGGACGGCGCCGATCGGGGCCAGGTGTTCGACAACCTGCCCACGCCGGTCACCATCGGCCGCGAAGAGGGCAATCTGGTCCAACTGAACGACGAGCGGATCAGCCGCTTCCACCTCAAAATCCAGGAGGACGAAGGGCGGCTCGTGCTGACCGATCTGGAAAGCACCAACGGCACCCGGGTCAACGGCGAGGCCGTCCAACTTTGGATCCTGCGGGCCGGCGATTTGATTTCGGTCGGGCGGACGCTGCTTTTGTGCGGGTCGGAGGACGAGATCGCCCGGCGGCTGGCCGGTCTCCGCGGCGTGGACACGACCGAGGGCGCGACGATGGACATCGAGGAGGTCGACGAATCGGCCCCGAGCGTTTCGTTGGACTTCGAGTTGAACTGGACCGACGAGCCGGGCGCCCAGTCCATGCTCCACACGCTTCTGCCGCCCGAGCTGCCCGAGGGACTCAGCCTCGGCCAAAACGCCCAGTTGAGCGAGTTGCTCCAGTACATGCACCTTCGATTGCGTGGGCTGATCGAATCGGCCGCGGTGTCGCGCAAGACCGACGAAGCGACCATGCCACAACGCCGCTGGCAGGATCTGCTCGACCTCGAGGCCCGGCTGGGCCGGTATCTTCGTTCGATCGGCGAGCCGCACTGAACAAAATTTTTTCTTACCGCGAAGACGCGAAGGACGCGAAGGAACACTCATGCTCGATCGGAAGTTTATTGTTGAAAACGCCGAGGCTGTTAAAACCAACTGCGCCAATCGCGGCGTCGGGGCCGATGTGGCTCGGTTCGTTCAACTCGAAGCCGACCGCAAGGCTCGCCAGGTTGAAATCGAGGAACGCAATCGTCGGGCGAACGAGGTGTCGAAGTCGATCGGGCTGGCCGCCGATCCGGCCGATCGCGAGGCCCGCAAGGAAGAGGGCCGCCGACTCCGCCAGGAAGTGGCCGACATCAAGGCCGAACTCGACGAGATCGAGACCCAGCAGGCGGCCATTCAAGCGATGATTCCCAACATGTCGCATCCCGACGCGCCCATCGGCGCCGACGACGCGGCCAACCTCGAGATCGCCCTGGGCAAGACGCCACTGCCGAAGTTTGATTTTCCGCCGTTGGACCATGTGGATCTGGGCGAGCGACTGGGGCTGTTCAACTTCGAAGCGGGCGCACGAGTGACTGGGGCCGGGTTCTACTTTCTGTCGAACGAGGCCGTCTTGCTGGAGTTGGCCTTGCAACATTTCGCGGTGACCACGCTCATGCGCGAAGGCTTCACGCCGATGACCACGCCCGACCTGGCGCGGAACGACGTGTTGCAAGGCGTCGGGTTCATCCCTCGCGGGCCGGAGACCCAAATCTACAGCATCGAAGACACCAACCTCAGCCTGATCGCCACGGCCGAGATCACGCTCGGCGGGTTGTTGGCCCCCGGCCAGGCAGTGGACGCCGAGCGGCTGCCGATCAAGCTCTGCGGGATAAGCCATTGCTTCCGCACCGAGGCCGGCGCGGCGGGCCGCGCGAGCCGCGGGCTCTATCGCGTCCATCAATTCACCAAGGTCGAAATGTTCGCGTTCACGCTGCCCGAGCAGAGCGACGCGATGCACCAACATCTGTTGGACATGGAGTGCCGGCTGTTCGACGTGCTGGAGATTCCCTACCGCGTGGTCGACACGGCCACGGGGGATCTGGGCGGGCCGGCCTATCGCAAGTACGACCTCGAAGCCTGGATGCCCGGCCGCGGCGGCTACGGCGAGGTGACCAGCACGAGCAACTGCACCGACTACCAGGCCCGGCGGCTCGACGCTCGGTATAAAGTGAAAGGCGAAAAAGGCACCCACTTCGTCCACACCCTGAACGGCACGGCCGTGGCCATTAGCCGGGCGCTGATCGCCATTTTGGAAAACAACCAACAGGCCGACGGCTCGGTTGTCGTGCCGAAGGTGCTTCGGCCCCTGGTCGGTAAAGACCGGATCGAGCCGAAGGGCTGATTCCCGTAGGTCAGGCTGTGCCTGACGGAAATTGCGGGGCGTAGCGAGAAATCGTAGGGTGGGGCAAGTCTCAGCTTGCCCCACCATTTCCCTGCGTGAATTGGTGGGGCGGCAGTCGTTTGGCTCATGGACGTTTGCGATCTGATCGGATCTATTCCAGCACCGGCCGCCCCACCCTACATTTTGCTCGGCCCGCATGGCGGCACCACCCGGCAGGGGTGTGTGTTTTGACGAGGTTTTGCCCTTACGATCCTCCCGTGCGGACTGTCCGCCGATCCGGTCGCCGGCGGGCCTGCCGGATAGCCTTTTTTGCTTGGCTTTCCCACTTGGATCAATTAGGCTAAGAGTCTGTGGCTGCCGTATTTCTTGAAGGCGGCGAGAGGTCGCGGTACGAAGCGATAAGAAACAGAGAGACTTTTGGAGGACGTAAAAGATGGCGAGGATCAACTTGGCCCGGGGTGGCGCGTGGCTGGTTCCGGCGGTGGTTGTGGTGTTGTTGGCCACGGTGGCCGTGGGCGCCGAGCGGCAGCGCAAGCTGAAGGCCGGCCTGTACAACCCGAAGGACGCCACGGTCGAAATGTTCTCGGCCATTGACGCGGGCGACATCGAGGTGAAGTTGATTCCGAAGGACTCGACCGAGACTCGCGTTCTGATCACCAACAAGACCGATCGGCCGCTGAACGTCAAGTTGCCCGACGCCTTTGCCGGCGTTCCCGTTCTGGCCCAAATCGGCGGCTTGGCCGGCGGCGGCGTGGGCGGCGGTGGCGGCCGACGCGGCCAGGGCGGCGGCGGTGGGAGTCAAGGCTTCGGCGGCGGCATGGGCGGCATGGGCATGGGCGGCATGGGCGGCATGGGCATGGGCGGCATGATGAACGTCAAGCCCGAGAAGGTCGGCAACCTGAAGGCGCCGACCGTGTGCCTCGAACACGGCAAGCACGATCCGCGGCCCGAGGTGGCCTACGCGATCAAGCCGATCGACCAGTTCACCGACAAGGGCGAGATCCGCGAACTCTGCACGATGCTCGGCCAGGGCCGCCTCAATCAGCGCGCGGCCCAGGCGGCGGCGTGGCATTTCAGCGACGGCATGAGCTGGCAGGAACTGGCCGCCAAGCAGTTGCGGTTCGCCAACGGCACGAGCCAGCCTTATTTCAGCCCGGCCGAAATCCAAGCGGCCATGCAAATTGCGTCGTCGGCCGTGGCGCTGGCCAAGGAGCGCCAGAAGGCAACGAAGACCGACAAGCCGGATTCGATGAGCAATCAGCCGTAGCGCGTCGGGTGGCATGGCCTCGTTTGCGTGGCCATGCTCGCGCCAAGAGAGACATGGCCGGGTGCCATGTCCACGGCTGGCGAAGGCGTACCACGACGCAAAAGCAGGAACTACGATTCGGCTGAACGTCGCTTGGGATCTTCGCCGTGGACATGCCTTCCGGTGAGATCCTTGTCCGCGTCGGGCGTTGCGTTCATGCCCACGCCGGCCGTCAAGGCATATTCTGAATGGTGAGCGAATCGGCGGCCGGCGTGGGCATGGCACCCAGTTCGCGGCGCAGGCGGTGGATTTCTTGCGCCATCGTCAGGCGGGTGATTTCCCAGTGCGCGGCCTGATCGCGGAAATCGGCTTGCTGGGCGTCCAATTCTTGTTCCCGGGCGACCAGCCGCGCGGCCCGTTGTTCGACATCCTGCTCCTGGTCGGCTAGCCACCGTTCGAGCCGCCGTTTTTCCTCGGCCAGTTGCTCGTGCCGCCGGCGGAGTTCGACGCGCAGGGCCACGAGTTCCTGCTTCCGGTCGGCCAACTCCGCGTCGGCTCCTCGATAATGCTCGGCCAAGCGGCGTCGGATTTCGCCCATCGAGCGTACCAGCGCCGCGGGCGGGGCGGCCCCGGCCAGTTGCGACCAAAGCTCCTCGGCGGCCATGCGCATTTCGAGCGTCGAGCGGTGCATCTGGCCCACCTCCTCGCGGAGTTGCTCCATCGCCGCGCGGCAGCGGTCCACCTGCTCGCCGCGCCGGGCCAACTCGCCGCGCTTCCGGTCCAATTCTTGCTGGGCCAGTCGCTCGCGGGCGACCATTTCCTGCCGGTCGCGCCGTCGCTGCTCGTTGAATTCTTCCCGGTCTTTTTGGAGTGCCTGGTGAAGTTGTTCCGTCTGATGCTGAAGTTCGGCGCAGCGGCGCTCGGCTTCGGCGAGTTGTTTCTTGCGTTCGGCGAGCCGCGATTCTTCGTCGGCCAGACTCTGCTCGCGCTGCGTGTAACACTCTGATGGATTGTCGCGGACGTGCTCTTGAGGATGGGGCTGGTTGGTTGACGCCGCGCGGGCTTCGAGTTCGGCCTGACGCTCGGAGAGCCAGAGCCGGGCGGCCCGGGTGTCGTTTTCAAACTGCGCCTCGCGGACGTTGAGTTGGGCTTCGCGCCGATCGAGATTCGCCTGGCGCGTGCGGAGGCGCTCGGCAAGCTGGTCCGCTTGGACGCGAAGCTGCCGGGCCACGATCGCGGCGTCCTCGCCGGCCGGTTCGACCACAACGGGTTCAACGGCCGGCTTCGGAGCGTTCGATGACTCGTCGCCGATCACGTGGGGCGCGTCGATGCGAGTACTCTCCGCCAGCTTGGTCGGCACCGAGCGGGAAGCCTTTTTCGAGGTCTGCTTCGATCGGGGGGGAGCGTGTGACATGGGCCGCACTTCTTCCGCGAGCCTGGGACGCAGTGGCCGGCGCGGCACCGTCCGCGCAATCGACAAAGTTTACCCAAAACCCTTAATCGGCAGGCCAGGCATGAGAATTGACGCCAATTCGGCGAAAGACATCGAGAACCTTGGTTTTTTCAGTGCCTCGGTATAGCCTAACAAATGATCCCAATGTATAATATGTGTACATACACGTACATGGAGATTGTATTATGGCCACTAAAACTATCAGCATTGACCTGGAGGCTTACGAACGCCTTCGCAGCGTACGAAACAACAATGAGTCGTTCAGCCAGACGATCAAACGCGTCGTAAAACCGCCGTTTGACTTCGAAGCGTTTCGGAAACGTATCGAAGGACTCTCCCTGAGCGATGAGGCGGCAGAAGCGATTGAAGAACAAATTCGCAGCCGACGCCGACCATCGAACCGGGAGTTCTGATGGCAACACTCGACACCAGCATTCTTGTGGATATTCTGCGTCGGCGATCGGGTTTTCATGACCGGGCATTGGCAAAGTTAGGCGAATTGCGGGCCCGGGGAGAAGTGCTTGCCACAACATGTTTCACGGTGGCCGAACTTTACGTCGGGATCGAACTGTCGAACAATCCCGAACGGGACCAAGCCGATGTCGAGATGCTTTTGTCGAGTCTCGAAATTCTTGGTTTCCTGGGGGATTCACCTCGGCTTTTTGCACGGATTCGCGCGGAGCAGCGGCGAACAGGGCGGCTGGCGGGAGATGGAGATGTGGATACGTTAATTGCGGCCACAAGTCTCGCGATGGGGCATTCCGTATTGATTACCCGCAATCCGTCGGATTTCGACCACGTCCCGGATCTGACAGTGGAGAGTTATTAGCGGTGCTTGGTGGGCGATGCCCACCCTACCCTCTACTACCCTCTACTCCTCCGGCCGATCACTCCATCGCTTCGTCCAGCGCGGCCTGTAGGCGGGCCTTGGGTTGGGCGCCCATGAAACGGGCGACGACCTCGCCGTTTTTGAAGATCATCAGCGTCGGGATGCCCGTGATCCCGTATTCCGCGGCGATCGACGGGCTCTCGGCGACGTTGAGCTTGCCGACCTTGGCCTGGGGGCTGTTTTCGGCGGCCAACTCTTCGATGACCGGGGCGATCATTTTGCACGGGTGGCAACCCGGCCCCCAGAAATCCACGAGCACCGGCTGCGTCGCTCGGAGGACTTCGGTCTCGAAATTGGCGTCCGAGAATTCGGGCAAATGGGCCATGGTATGCTTCTCCTTCGAAATCAGGGAACGGGGTGCCGTCTTGAAATGATTACGGCGAGGGTGTCCGGGAGTTAAACTCGTGAAAATGCGGATAGGTGTGGAATTTACCGAGCCGCGACCGTAAGGGAGCGGTTGAACACCTTTCGAGCCCAAAACCGCTCCCTTACGGTCGCGGCTCGGTTTCGGCAGTAGATTATAGGTGGTCGCCGACCACGGTCAATGCGGCGGACGGCGGCCCGGCACGCTGGTTCGCAACGGAATGAGCCGGGCGAGCGTTTCCCGAATCTTTTTCATCGTCGTGGGCATTTTGACCAAGACGCGGTGCTCGGCCGTGTGGGCATGCTTACCCCATTTGCGTTGGGTTTCGCCCAGTAGAAGGGCGGCGGGAAGCGATTCGGTCAACTGGTTTTCGGCCAAGCGATTGAAGGCCTCGATGGCCGGAGCGCCGATCTCCTGGGCGTCGATAATTACGCAGTCGGCCATCGCCGGATCCTCGGTCAGCCGCATCAGGGCCCGCTGGGGATCGGTCGTCATGAGCACCCGATAGCCGGCCTTGCGCAAGCCGGCGCGAAAAGCTTCCTGCATTTCGGCCGATGGTTCGACGACCATCACGCCATGCTGGGTCGCGGGATCCGCGGAGGCGGCTTCCGTCAGGCTGATGCCGCTGGACGAGGGCGAAGGACCGGTCGGCGCGGCCGCGCCGCCGGGCATTTCCTCGGCAAGCCGCCGTTGGGCGATTTTCAGCTCCGTCAGCACGGCCCCGGGCGTTTGGTAGCGGCGCTCCGGATCGAGCATCATCGCCTTGTTCACCACGAGCGTCACGCTGGGCGACAACGTGGGATCCAATCGCTGGACCGGAACCACGTCCAGGAAACGGGTCTTGGACAGACGTTGGACGCGGTCCTTGGTTTCCAGCAGCGCCGGTTTGCCGGTGAGCATGTGGTAGAAGATGCAGCCGAGGAAATAAATATCGCTCCTCGCGTCGTCGCGCCGCACCCCCGTGGCCCGTTCCAACGCGGCGTAGTCGATGGCCCGGGTGTTGAGCGCCTCGCCGGGAGTGTCCGCGACGACCGATTCATCGACGGCCGCCAGCCCGAAGTCGACCAGTTTGGCCGTGCCGTTGCTGGCCACCAGGACGTTGCTGATCTTCAGATCGCGATGGGTCATCGCGCGTTCAAAGGCGTGTTGCAGTCCGCTGGCAATGTCGATCATGAGCCGAACGGCCTCGGGCGGATCGACCTTCTTGCGGATTTTGAGAAACTGCTGAAGGTTGCGGCCCTCGACGAATTCCATCACCAGGAAGTGGGTTTGCTTGTCGGAAACGACGTCGTGGATCCGGACGATGTTCTCGTGTCGCAGCGACTTGCCCAGGAGCCCCTCGCGGACGAACGCGCGATAGTCGGCCGGCCGCTCGCTGTAACGCTTGCGGAGCACTTTGACGGCGACGATCTCGCCCGTGTGGCGATGGACGGCCCGATAGACCCGGGCGAAGGAGCCGCTGCCGACGAGATAGAGGACCTTGTAGTCGCCGAAGAAGAAGCCGGTGCGTTCGCCCTTGGTGAGCCGGTCGACTTGATAGTTGGTGAGGATTTCGCGGCGGACGAGGAGTTGAAGGAAGTCGTCGACGGCCACGTGATGGCTGCCCAGCTCACTCCAGATGCCCTGCAATTGGCGTTCGTCGATCAATCCCAAGTCGAACGCGCGTTGGGCGAGCTGTTCGGCGGAAAGTCGACTCATCGGAAACGCACCTTCGCATTAAGTCCTATTGTCTATCGTATTCCCGAATGGCCGGGGCTGCAATGCAGCGGGCAGAGGGCAGCAGGCAGCGGGCAGTATTCAGAAAAATCCCTAAATTCAGTAGTTCCAAATTCGCCGAATCACCGTAGGCCGTGTCGTGACCCGGCGACAGATAGTCCCGAGCAGAAACCTTGCCGGGTCGCGACCCGGCCTACGGATTGTCCCAAACTTATAACTATTGAAATACACCATCCCTCCCCCATCGCAAACGCCCCAGAAATACCACCCACATGAGTGGTATTCTGGGGCGTTTTTAGGAGGTGCGGGAGACGTTCTCAGGAGTGAATTCGTGGATTTTACGCGCCTTCCAACTGGCGACGATATTCATCGCGCTCGCGTCGGGTGGCTTCCAGGTCGAACATCAAGTATTTCATGTCCAGCCGGAGTTGGCTCAGGGCGTCTTGGACAAGCTGGAGGATGCGGCGACGCCGCTTGGTGCTCTCGACCACGCGGACGAGCAACGGTTCAACGTGGCTTCGGGCGTCACTGGGCAACTGGCTGATCGCTCCAACCAGATCGACGATTTCCTTAGGCAATTCGTCCGCGATGGGATTAACGGAATGGGCTGGGGCGGTCATGGCTGTCTCCTCATGGCTTCAAGATTCCAAACAAAACGGGGGGAACAGGCGCCTCACGGCAATCGTTTTAGGAGGCGTTACGTGCGTCGGATTCGGAGCCAGTCCCCGTTTTGTTAGGAATTGTCAGGAACACCAGGATCTAGAGGCAGATCGCGTGCCAATCCGTCGCGGCGAGTTGGTTCGTGTCGTAAGTCTTTTTTGGCAAAGCCCTTGCGTCAAACGGCAAAAAATCGACGGCCGGGCGTTCGTCGCCGAATCGCAACGTTTGATCTGGATGCGTTTCGCAAATCCTGATACAAGCACACGTTACGTCGCCGGCGACGTTCGTCGCCGGGTGTGGTGTTTTGGCGACAAAGGGATTTGGGGATTTAGGGATTTGGGGACTCGGTTTCTAAATACTGCCCGCTGCCTGCTGCCCGCTGCCTGCCGCCGGCTCGCCGCCGCGTTTCGTGGTGCGTCCAGACGCACCCTACGGGTCTGCCTGCTGCCGGCTGTCTGCTGCCTGCTGCCTACTGCCTACTGCTGGGCCGTGCCTTGGCATGAGGATTTCGAAGGGGCTGCGCCCAGTTGGAGTCAGGCCGGCGTGGATATTGCGGGGGCTGTCAAGGAACACGCGCGCATCACGAAGGAGGCGTTCGCCGGGCGACAGTGCGAATGGCTTCGGGTCGTCAGCCGCGGCGCGGCGGCCGTCTACGTGAGCCACAACGTCGGCCGGGCCCGGGTCATTCCCGAGTTGGCGGCGTCCGTTTGGGTGAAATCGGACCGGCCGGGCCTTCAGCTTTTTGCCCGGGTCGTGCTGCCGCGAACCAACGATCCGCGCAGCCAAACGCCGCTTTTGCTGCGGTTGGAGGGAACGATCTACACGCAGCCGGGCCGCTGGCAGCAATTGCGTGTCGAAAAACTCAATGCGTTGTTATTGCGGCGGATTCAAGGGTTGCGGTTGCAGATCGGTCCCCAGGTCGACGGGCGCGAAGCCTACGTGGACCAACTCCTTTTAAACGTTCACGGCGGG
>DATECS010000153.1:0-13322 GCA_035286785.1 Thermoguttaceae bacterium
GGGCCGGCCTGAGGGCAGAGGGGTCGCCCCCGTCCTCTCTGGACGGGCCGCGGGACGTGATGGCTGAGGTGCGGCGGCTGGGGGCGGAGGATCCGGGCTTGCAGGCTCAATTGCTGGCCGAACTCCAGGCGGCCGACCCGAGCCTTTGGCCGCTGGTGACGCGGAGTTTTCGCTCGCGGGTGGCCTATGGACGACAGCTTCGCGAGAAAGAGGCCCTGGCGGCCCGGGCCAATGCTCAAGCCCAGGTAATCCAATCCCCAATCCCCAATCCCCAATCCCTAGCCCCGGTTGAGCCGAATCCGGCTCTGGCCAACGACCAGTCGGCCGTAGGCGCGCCGGCCGAGCCGCGGATTGCGCGGCTGCCGGCGACCGATCCTTCGCTGCTCGATCCCGAGTGGTTAGGGCCGACCGTGGGGTTTCCCAGCGGCGGATTGACGGGGGGAACAACGCCAAAAAATTCTTCGATCACCAGACCCGAGAGACTGTCCGAAAACGGGGACAGGCGACCTCCGTTGAACGATGAGGGCACGTGTCCTCCAAACAACCCGGGAGCCAGTCCCCGCTTTCGGACGGACGCCGGGGCGGCGGCGTTGGAGATCCGCAATCCGGCGTTTTGCCGGGGTGTGCGGAGCTTTGGGGCCATCACGCGGTTCGAACGGGATGAGTTCACGCCAGGCCAACGGGTGTTGCTCTATGCGGAGATCGACCATTTCCAGACCGAGCGGCGGCCGGACGGATTCCATACGGCCCTGAGAAGCAGTTACCGGATCTTCGACGCGGTGGGGCGTCAGGTGGCTTCGCGGGAATCGGCCGTGATGGAGGAATGCACGCTTGGGCCGCGGCGGGATTATTTCCTGGGGTGCGATTTCCGGCTGAGCGAGTCGCTCCGTCCGGGACGGCACACGCTGCGGCTGGCGATCGAGGATCTCAAAACGGGCCAAACGGCCGAAGCGTCGATCGGGTTCACGATCGTTGGCCACAAAAAACACGAAGTGACACGAAAAGACTAACTTTTTGTGTTTTTAGCGGCCATCTTCTCAAATTTCTTCGCGCCCTTGCGACTTGGCGTCTTTGCGTTTCCCTCTTTCTTGTTGGGCACGTCCAGCGGCTCGTTAAGTCCCATGAGACGGAAGAACATGCGGCCGTCGTGGAGACGGTAGAGGTAGATGGGGAACTTGGCGTCGAGTGGGGGTGGTGGGGTGAGTTTGGAGAAATTGATCCGGGCGGTTGTGGGCCGCTGTTTGGACGGCGGAGGTTGTCGGTGATGCGGCGCTCGCCCCACCCTACGTCTCCGGGATTGGCCGGCGCGATTGCCTGCTATCGACTCTGCTTCTTTTCTCGTTTCAGCTTGCGCTTTTCGTCGGGGGTGTGCTGAGGCTTCTTCTTGTTTTCCTTTTTGCCCTTGTCTTTGCTGCCTTTGTCGCCCATGAAAAGTTCTCCTTGATGGAAAAAGAGGGTGGCTCGGTCGGCCGGGCGGTCGTCGCTTTCGGCCGGGGGTTGCTGCACGTCAATCTAATAGGATACCGCCGGGTGTCAAGAGGCTGGGCACGCGAGACGGGCGGGTTATTCACCACGGAGGACACGGAGGAGAAAACCACTGATAAACACGGATGCACACAGATTTATGTTCATCTGTGGTTCCCTATTTTGGCGTCGAGTAGGGCTTGGTGGGGCGAGTCTGGGGGAATTGGGCCGAACGGTTAAGAGCCGTTTCTAGGACGGCGGCGATGGTTGGCGATGCGACGCTCGCCCCACCCTACATCTTACCTGCTTTGGGCCGGTCAAACGGCTCGACGCGTCCTTGACCGGGCCCGTTGGCGGCGGGGTTTGCGGCCGACGGGGTAGGGGCGTTTCGCGGCGGTCGCCGGTTTGCCGGTTGGAAGGTGCGGCTCGGAGCTCGGCGAGACAACATGCCCAACCTCCGCCGCGCTACGGATGGGCATGCCGCCCGGTTTCGAATGGGCGCCCGACTTTGAATGGGAAGCCTGCTTAGAACGGAATGACTGTTTTGAACGAGAAGCGTGCTTTGGCCGGGAAGCCTGTTTCGGCCGCGGCGGCTGGCTTGACCGCGCGGGTCGCGGCGATTCGGGTTGGGGTGTGCCGCCCTCGATGGCGATCGACCGTCGGATCAGGCGTTCGATCAGGCGCAATTGGGCCTGCTCGTCGCGTCCGCAGAACGAGACGGCAATGCCCGACGCGCCGGCGCGGCCCGTGCGCCCAATGCGGTGGACGTAGGTCTCCGGATCGAGCGGCATGTCGTAGTTGATGACGTGGGCGATGCCGTCGACGTCGAGCCCGCGGGCCGCCACGTCGGTGGCCACCAGCACCGGCAGCCGATCGGATTTGAATTGGTCCAAGACGCGTTGTCGCGTGGCCTGGCTCTTGTTGCCGTGGATGGCCGCGGCCTGGATTCCGCCGCGCAACAGGTTGCGGACGATCTTGTCGGCCCCATGCTTCGTGCGCGAGAAAACCAACGTGCGCGTGCCCGGCTTGTCGTTCAAAAAGTCGGTCAGAAGCATGGGCTTTTGCTTGGGTTCGACGAAGTAGACCGATTGTTCGATCTTGTCGGCCGGGGCGGCGGGCGCGGCCACCTGGATGTGGACCGGATCGCGCAGCCACTCGGCGGCCACGCGGCGGATGGCCTCCGGCATGGTGGCCGAGAACATGAGCGTCTGGCGGCGGCTGGGCACCTTGGCGGCGATGCGGCGCAGGTCGTGGATGAAGCCCATGTCGAGCATCCGGTCGGCTTCGTCGAAGATAAGGATCTCGACGCCCGTCACGTCGACGAATCCCTGGGTCATCAGGTCGAGCACGCGGCCGGGCGTGGCGACGAGGATATCGACACCCCGCTGCAGGGCGCGGACCTGGGAATTTTGCGAGACGCCGCCGTAGACGACCGTGTGACGCAGGTCGGTGAATCGGCCGTACTCGGCGAAGCTCGCGGCGATCTGGACCGCCAGCTCGCGCGTGGGCGAGAGGATCAACGCGCGGATCGCGCGGCCGTTTTTCGCGCGGTTACGCTTGTCCCATGGCTTTGACGATCGGGCGTCGGTCGACAATCGGGCGTTCGCCGGCGGCGCGGCGTCGGTTTGCGGCGCGGCGTCGCCGCGAAGTCGCTGGAGGGTGGGCAGCGCGAACGCGGCCGTCTTGCCGGTGCCCGTCTGGGCACAGCCGATCAGGTCGCGGCCCTCGATGATCCGCGGAATGGTTTGGACCTGAATGGGCGTGGCCCGCTCGTAGCCGGCGGCTTGGACCGCGCGCAACATGGGCTCAAGAAGGCCAAGGGTGTCGAATTGCATCAAGATACTCGTTTCAGAAAAAGACAGACTGGTTTGTGAAGCGGCAGCCGACCATCGGCGCCGCATGACGTTTGGTTTCGGGGGACGGGCCGCGGCTGGACGAGGCGGACGCGGACCGCGTGCCGGGGGCACAGCGGACGTAGCGCGATCACCGCGACGGGCCAGCCGGCCCTGGGAGCAAGAGAATCAGTCGCGGTCGCAAGCAAGATACCGAGGCGCACTGGTGAGTCGCAATGACTTTGTGTCGCCCGGGTGGCCGCTACACTCGAAGTTGAATGAACACAACACGCAAAGGAGGCGTGCCGGTCTCGCACCGTTAATCATCCTAGGATAGCTCAGGATGGCCCCACGGTCAAGGGGACTGTTTTGGGGGGCGGGGGGTGAGGTTAAACTAGGGATTCGAGATTAGGAGCCTATCCCAAAACGGGGACTGGCTCCGAACTCAATGGGTCAGTAACGCTTCCTAAAACGGTTGCCGTGAGGTGCCTGTCCCCGTTTTGGGATAGGCTCTAGGAATTAGGGTCACGATGAAGGGACGTTGTTGGGGGGTTGGGGCTTGTTCAGTTCACGGTCAAGGTACCCTTCAATCGGATATCCTTCGAGGAGGCGCCGATCTGGATCTCGTAGACGCCGGGTTCGACGACACGCTTCATCTCCTTGTCGATCATCCACAGGCTCTCGGCGGCATCCACGGGAATGGAGACGGTTTTGGTCTCGCCGGAGGCAAGTGCGATTCGGTCGAATCCGCGAAGCTGTTGTTCGTAGACGGTGAGCGTGCTGAGTTGCTGGTGGAAGTAGAGTTGCGGAATTTCGACGCCGGCGCGTTTGCCGGTATTGGTCACCTCGAAGACGGCGTTGAATCGGCCGTTCGGGGCGATCGTCTTGGGCTCCAGACGGAGGTTTTTATAGGCGAACGTCGTATACGACATGCCGTGGCCGAAGGGCCAGAGGTAGCCGGACACGCCGTGGACCCTGTCTTCCGTATTCGCGCCGGGCTTGGCGGGGAAGTTCAGCGGAAGCTGGCCGGTGGTCTTCACGAAATTCGCCGTCACTTTGCCCGACGGGTTGAGGTCGCCGAAGATCGCCTCGACCGCGGCGAGACCGCCGAAGGGGCCCGGAAGAAAACTGTGGAGGATGGCGGGTGAAACCTTGTTCGGCCAGTTCAGCGCGTTCGGGCGGCCGGAGAAGTGGACGACCACGAAGGGCGTGCCGGTGGTGGCGATGGCGCGCACGAGCGTGTCCTGATGACCGGCGAGGGAGAGTCCGGTACGCGAGTTGTTTTCACCGCAACTGGTGCGTCGGGCCATGCTGCCGTAAGGAACGTCACCGACGACAACGACGGCGAGGTCGGCCGCCTTGGCGTTCGCCACGGCGCGGTCGATTTCGGCCTGCTCCTTGGCGTTGGGTGGTTCGGGAAGAATCTCGGTGGTCGGCCAGTTGTCGTCGGTGACTTCGCACCCTTTCGCGTAAAGCACGCGAAACCGGCCGTTGTCGTAGGATTCCAGCGCCTTGCGCACGGTAATCACCGGGTTGGCAAGCGGGCCGTAATGGGCCCGCGTGTACTCGATATTGTCGGCGTTCGGTCCGCAGACGGCGATTGTCTTGAACTGGGCGGCGTCGAGCGGGAGGAAATGGCGGTCGTTCTTCAACAGCACGATCGCCTCGCGTGAGGCTCGCTTGGAGAGCTCGAAATGCTCTGGAGCCATCGCGATCTTGTCGGCTTCGGCGAGAGACCGGTAGGGAGCGTCGAACAGTCCGCGGCGAAATTTCACCCGGAGCACGTCCCGTACGCGGGAATCCACGATTTCCCTCGGAACGGCGCCTTCGCGGACCAACTCGCGCAGAGGTAGGGCGTAGGTCTCGGGCGGTCGGAAGGTGGTGCGCACGTTCATGCCCGCCAGAACGGTCTGGCGCACGGCCTCTTTCTGGTTGGCGGCCACGTGATGTTTGACGGCGAGGTATTCGACGGCGTCGCTGTCGGAAACGACGTAGCCGGTGAAGCCCATTTGGCCGCGCAGCACGTCGGTGAGAAAATGGCGGCTGGCGGCAATGGGCTCGCCGTCGTAATCGTTGTACGAGCACATGAGGCTGTCCGGCTTGGCGTCGCGCATCACGCGGCGCCAAGGCCAAAGGTGGATGTATTCATTCTCGCGCGGCGTGGTTTTCGGATCGGTGCGCGAGAGACCTTGACGCGCGCCGATGGAGCTGGAATACATGCAGAAGGCCTTGGGCGTGGAGGTGACGCCCTGCCGCTGAATGGCTTTGACGACGATCGTGCCGTATTCGCCGACCAACCACGGATCCTCGGCAAAATACTCCTCGCAACGGCCCCAACGCGGATCGCGCAGCACGTCGAGGATGGGGCAGTAGAGGTTGTCGTACCCCAGCGCGCGGGTCTCCTTGCCGGCCACGGCGGCGATGTCGCGGAGAAGGCCGCGATCCCAGGAAGAGGCCTGAGCCAGCGGACAAGGAAACCCGGTGGAGACGGTGGATTCGACGCCTCGCAGCCCTTCATTGGTGAATTCGCAGGGAATGCCCAGCCGCGTGTCCTCGATGAAGAACCGCCGGATTTCGTTCAGAGCCCAGACGAGTTTCGAGGGCTTGTGGATGAATGCGACGCCGGGAAGACGCTTGTTGAGGTAGTATTTGTAGCCGTTGAGTTGCTCATCGATGTTGGCGATGCCGTCCTTGACGAACTCGGTCTTCCAAGCAGTGGTCGGCAAGTAGTCGGGCGTGACGCGGTTGTAGCCGTAAAGCGTGACAAGCTGGGCCGTCTTTTCCTCCAGCGTCATTTGCGAAAGGAGATCGTCGATGCGACGCTCGATCGGCAAGGTCGGATCTTCATAGGGATCCTTGACGCCGTTCTTGTTCAAGTCAATCCAACCGGTTTCGTAGATGTCCTTCCGGGTAATGACGGGTACGCCCTTGGCCATGCACTCGTCATAGGTGACCGGATACAACAGCTTGCGGGACTTGTCGCGTCGAGAGTCCACGTCATGACGGCCGGCGTCATCGACCTTTTGGGCGGGCCTGGGAATTTTGTCCGCGGCGAAGGCCGACGTCGCCGCCAACAGAGCGACGCAAAGGACATGCGGAAGTGTTTTCATGGTGTGTCAGTGAGATTGGACGATGACGGGATGGAATTGTCGGTAACTTTCACAAAACCTCACGCCCGGACGATTCGCCAGCAGCGGTGGATCCGCTGGTTGCGGAAGTCGGGGGGGAGCGTTTGGCGGGTGATTTCGCGGAAGGTGGCGCCGGGGATCGTCGCCGGGTCGAACTTGAAACGACGGAAATTGGTCGAGAAAAAGACCACGCCGCCGGGGCTCATGCGTTGCAGCAGCGCGTTGAGCAATTCCGCGTAGTCGCGTTGGATGTCCCAGTCCCGGTCGGTTCGCTTGCTGTTCGAGAACGTCGGCGGATCGACCACGGCCAGGTCGAACGTGTCGCGGCAATGACGCACGAAGTCCCGGCCGTCGTCGCGGACGAATTGGTGCTCGGGACCGGCGAGGCCGTTGAGCGCCATGTTGCGCCGGGCCCAGTCGAGATAGGTGTTCGACAGATCGACGGTCGTGGTCGAGACGGCGCCGCCCGCCGCCGCGTAAACGGTGAACGAGCCGGTGTAGCCGAACAGGTTGAGGAACCGTTTGCCGGCGGCCTCGTCGCGGACGATCGAGCGGGTGACGCGGTGATCGAGGAATAGGCCCGTGTCGAGATAGTCGGACAGATTCACTTCGAACCGCAGCCCGCCTTCGCCGATGACGAACGTTTGACTCTGCTCGTCGACGCGTTCGTATTGCGACTTGCCCCGTTGGCGCTCGCGGCGTTTGAGGAAGACTCGCTTTCGATCGACGCCGAGCGTCTTGGCCGCCGTATAGACCATCAGGTCGAGCCAATCGGCGTGTTCGGCCACCGTCCGGTCGTGCGGGCGTTCGAACTCGGCGATGTGGAGACAGTCTTCGTAGCGATCGACCACCAGCGGAATCTCGGGCACGTCGCGCTCGTAGAGACGGAAACAGGTGATGCCCTGTCGCGTGGGCCAGCGGCGGAGATGCGCGGCCCGCTTGGCGAGACGACGCGCAAACAGATCGGCCTGTTCGCGGGCCTTGCGGCTCAGGCCGCCGAAAGCGGGTTGCGAGGCCGGTTTTTTTGAGGCTGTGCGAGAACCGGCGTTCGCGGGAATGTCGGCCGCCGGGGGTTCAAGGCACGCGGGTGGGCCGTCACAAAAGGGGACTGGCTCCGTACAAAAGGGGACTGGCTCCGTCGCCTCGATAAACGTATCCCCGCCAACACGCTCCGCGGCGACGGTGCCTGTCCCCTTTTGCGATTCTTCTTGCGATTCGCTTTGGGTCGGCTCGGCCGGTGCCGCTCGCTCGGGTTTCGGCCCGTGGAACTGGTAGTAGGTGCATTGGATCCGCCCATTGTACAGCTTGCGGCGGCGGTCGGCTTGCTGGCCGATGAGTTGCTCGAAATCGGGATACGACGTGAGGATGTAGTGCGACCACGTTTTCAGCCGGCGGAGAACCTCGGGCATCGCGCGATAGAGATCGCGCAGATCGTCCCGGTCGCCGATCCGCTGGCCGTAGGGCGGATTGCAGATCACGCAACCGTGCTTGCGCGTGCTCGTGAGGTCGTGGAAATCGCGGCGCGAAAATTGGACGTCGTGGTCGACGCCCGCCTGGGCCGCATGATAGCGAGCCAGTTTGAGCGCGTCGTCGTCGGTGTCGGTCCCCAGGATCGTGACGGGCACGGCCGGCTTGACGCGGTCGCGGGCCTCTTGGCGGGCGGATTGCCAATGGTCGGCCGGCACAGCGGGCCAACTCTCGGCCGCGAACTCGCGGTTGAGTCCGGGGGCCATGTCGCGCGCGATCAGCGCCGCCTCGATGGGGATCGTGCCGGCGCCGCAGAACGGGTCGATCAACGGTCGGTCCGGACGCCAGTAGCTCAGCAGGATCATCGCGGCGGCCAGGGTCTCTTTGAGCGGAGCGCGGCCGACCAACTTGCGGTAGCCCCGCTTGTGCAGCCCGGGACCGGTCGTGTCGAGCGTGAGCGTGGCCTGGTCGTCGAGCAGGGCCACTTCGACGCTGTAGCGAGGGCCGGTTTCGTCGAGCGTCTCGACGCCGTGGGCCGCGCGGAGTTTTTCGACGATCGCCTTCTTGACGATTTTCTGGCACGCCGGGACGCTCGACAGTTGCGACTTGATCGACCGGCCCGACACCGGGAAGCACGCATCCGCCGGCAACCACTCGTGCCAGGGCAAGGCATGGGTCGCATCGAACAGTTGGCCAAAATCGGTCGCCTCGAACGTGCCCAGCCGCAACAGCACGCGATCGGCCGCGCGGAGCCAGAGGTTGGCCCGCGCGATGGCCGCCGGATCGCCGTGAAACAACACGCGGCCCGCCTGGATCGTTTGGGTCGCGTAGCCCAGCGCTTGCAGTTCGCGCGCGACGACCGCTTCGAGCCCGAACGTGGCGGTGGCGATGAGCGACAGGGAATTCACGGTGGGTGGACTACCAGGGGGAAATCCCGAGGGGAAATTCTGACACAGGGGAAATTCCGAGGATACGAACCGAGTATGGATATCTGCTACCCCTCCGCCGATCCTCCGAGGATCCGGTGGTCGTCGGCCAGCACCTTCCAAAGATCGGCGTAGTCCGTCGCTTTGCGAACGGCGGCGAGCAAGTCGTCTCTCGTGCCTTCGGCGTTGCGCCCGCCGTCTTCGACATAGATCGTCCGTTCGCCGGCCATCACCTGGAGGCTTTCCAGGCTCCCGTCGTTGAACTTCTGCACAATCGCTTTTTGCACGGCGGCCGCCGCGTAGTCAATATCTCGTAGTCTCGCCATTTTTCCTTTCCATTTGCGTTTTCTCAACAGGGACCATTGCGTCCGAACCGTTCGTACGCTTCGACGTGGCACGGCGCCCCTCCCTCGCCGTCGCGGAAAGAAGCTCCGCGGTCTCGTTCAGGCGGTCCATTTCAGTTTGAATTTGATCAACGTACGGTTGGAGTTGACTGCCTTTCAGCTCGGGCGGAACTCGAATCGGCACGCCCCCGAGCAGAAAAACCTTCGTGAAGGGTTTCGGAACGATCAGATCGGTCCAACTGCCCGGGATTTTCCAATACCGCACGCAGGAACACGCCGTGGGAACCACCGCCCGGCCGGTGCGCGACGCGAGAAAAACGATTCCCGTCGTCATCCGCCGACGAGGGCCCCGAGGACCGTCCGGCGTGATCACAAGATGCTTGTCCTCGGTGACTCGCAGAAGTTGCCGCATGGCGCCGGGTCCGATGTGGCTGGTCGATCCGCGTATGGTCGACATCCCGACCCTTCGCAACACCTCGGCGACGAACGACCCGTCCGCGTGCCGGCTCGTCAGAGCGGCGGCCGAGTCCGACCTGACCGCGAACGCCGGAATGACCATCGAGTCGTGCCATACACAATAGAAAAATCGCTCCGCCGGCGATTTGACGTACGGATTGGTGCCGGGCGTGCTTTCGCGCAGGCTCAGCCTCACGGTGCGAAACAAGAGCTTAACGGCCGCCGCAAAAAGGCCCGCCGCGAGATTCGTCAGCAGCGTACTGCGGATTTTCAAGACGCTTTCTCCTGGAGCAAGGTGGCCACGTCCGCGCGGCCTTCCTGAACGGCAATCTGGACGGCCGTCCGTCCGTGCCGCGTTTGGGCAAGGGGTTCGGCGCCGGATTGGAGCAACTCCGCGACCACCTCAACGTGCCCCCGGGCCGCCGCCCGCATCAGCGCGGTGAAGCCGTCCTTGCACCGTGAGTTGGGATCGATGCCCGATTTCAACAGCTTTTTGACCTGTTTCAGTTGCCCCCCCTCGGCCGCGGCAACCAATGCGTGTCTCTTTCTTTTGGCTTTATTGGAAAAATACCGCTTGAGTTGTTCTATCATAGCGTGGTTCCCGCCCCAAGGGGTCCGTAGCACACGAAACGCATCATCCAGAGGTTCGACCGCCCTGCGCGCGTTTCTGCACGTCGGTCTCGATCGCGCCAAAGGTCGCTTCGTGGCGCTGGAGCGTCAGTTGCAGAACCTGCAACAGCCGTTTGGCCGTATACAGGTTGGTAACAATCCGTTGTGTCACCGCGATCGGCCGAGTCGGCGCGCCGAACGGCTGTGGATTGACCCCGAAATCAATAATCAACTCCTCGGGCGTGCCCATCACCCGACAAAAATTGGCGTAGCCGGCCAACGCCTTGGAATCATCCAATTCGACTTGTTCCCGCGGCGGCTTCGGCGGCGGTGACGCGGTCGCGGGAGAGGGGGAACCGCTCAAGGCAATCGGTTTGTTGGTTTCTGGATGGTCCAAGGTAGGACTCCTGTTGGTCGAAGGGGGCGATGACGGCCGTCCGTATAGCTTGGGCGCCGGCACTCGCAGGCGGTCGACGACTCCGCGGACTCCGTCCACGCTGCCGACCGCCTTCAAGGCCGGACGCCGTTGGTTCTCGTAGGAAATGGTGCCCGAAAGCACCACTTGCCCGTTGGCGATGGTCGCCGTGACCCGGCCCTGCGAACCCAGGCTCATTCTCGAAAGGTGCTGGTTGACCTTCTTGAGAATCGCCTTGTCCAACGCCGAGCCTAAGTGCGACACGATCACAACTCCGATTTAGGCGTTGCCCACATATGGTCCGGGACTTGATTCTTCGCGTCTTCCTTGTTCTGTTCAGCGCGCTCCCTCACCGAGCGAAACGGCATCCCCTCGACGCACTCGTAACGTTCGGCACGGAGGAACCAGAAGGCCAAACCGCCCGTATTGTGGTAGGCTCCCGGCGTTTTCGTTCCTCGGGCCACCGTGGCGCGCACTCCCAAGGAGCCCTTTCTGCCAGTCTTTTTCCACCCGCGCTGCTCCATGATCATGCGGACCACGACGCCGATGGCCTGCCGCAGACGCTTGGTCCGCCGAGGATCCTGTACGCCGAGAAACCGATCAATGGCCGGCTGCGATTCGAGTTCCCGAACCACCCCGGACAGGGCCGCGCGGTCGTGATGAATCTCGGCCTCTTCCATCCGACGCTGTCGCTCCGTGTTGTCAAAGAAAGCCAACACGTCGTCGAACGGCTGCTCCGCGTCCTCCAGCACGTCGGAGAACGTTCTCCCTTGTCGGTCCTTCAGAAATTCCTTGCGCGTAACTTGAACGGAATGAGGCATCGGCAAAACTCTTTTTTCAGAAACGGACATTGGTCAAATCTCCAAACCCATTGTGGTTGAGTGGTTTCTTCGGTAACTATGGCATGCAATACAGGGGGCAAGCCCCACCTTGGCCTGGCACTTCGGGCAACGCACCCGACGGCTCAGTCGGAACGACTCGCCTGCGGGAATGCCCGCCAGCGCGAGTTGACGAATGGCGGGATCCTCGACCATGTCGACACGCTCGACTTCTTCGACAGTCATCCCCACGGCGCCCGCGATCACCGCGTAGTCCGAGATTCCCATCTCCATCAACGCAATCGCGGCGGCGACGCGATAGGGAACCTTGATGTGCGGCTTCGACGGATGCCGCCAGGGTCGGGTCCGATGATTCCGCTTTCCCCCGTGTCCAGGTTCCGGTTCGTCCACCGGACGCTCGGGCTCGACGCACCGCTCTGACCCATCGCAGGTCGTCAATTTCATTTTGTCAAACCTGTTCCGGTGAAGGTGAGAGGCTATCCGAAAACGGGGACTGGCTCCCGGATATTGAGTATGGAGTGTACCTAACCGCTAGATATAGGGTGCCTGTCCCCGTTTTCGGACAGCCATTGAGATCATCCCGTCGCTGAACATTCCAAGTTTGAATCTGCCGGATTTGTCCGTACAGATCCTGCACCTACAAGAATTGTATGTCTTGTTATCGACAAACACAAGGGAGGTAGGCCACTTTTCGCACTAAACCACGCCAATCTCGCGGAGATGCCCCCCAAATGGCAATTGCTGTGCGTCGAGGACACTCTTCTACCGAGGCCTTCTGAAGAATCAAAGCCTACCAGCCTGTTGAAAAAGGGGGACTGGCACCGTCGCCGCAGGCCTTATTTGCAAAGTCATGCGTTGATCGAGGCGACAGAGCCAGTCCCCCTTTTTCAAGCCGCTACCCGGCGAGCCAGCTCCCAAGCTGGTAGGTGATCAAAGCACCGACATAGGCGAGTGCCGTCAGATAGCCAAAGCTGAACGCCGGCCACCGCCACGACCCCGTCTCGCGCCGAATCACCGCCAACGTCGCCACGCACTGGGCGCACAAAGCGTAGAAAACCATGATCGACAGCGCCACCGGCAGTGTGAACAACGGCCGGTCGGACCCTTCCCAAGTTGCCCGTTGAAGCCGATTAGCCAGCGACACGTCGGTGGCGGCGTCATCGGTTACCGGTGAATCGTCGCTGAAAATCACGCCCAGCGTCGCGATCACCGCCTCGCGCTGCGGAAAGCTTGCCAACACCGCCGCCCCGATCCGCCAGTCCCAACCCAACGGCCGCACGACCGGCTCGATCGCGCGGCCCACCCGGGCCAAAAAACTCTGCCGCTGATAGGCCGCATCGATCTTGCGCGTCAATCCAGTCAACTCGCCCTCCACCGCGGTTCGCTTCGGATTATCGGCTGACATTCCGGCCAGCGATGTCTCCAACGCCGCCCGCCGCGCCGCGAACGGCGCTGCGACCTCCGCCGGCCGTGGATAATACAGCGCCGCCCAAACCACGATGGACACCAGCAGAATCACCGTCCCCGCCGTGCGAACGAAAAGCCACGCCCGCTCGACCACCCGAAGCGCCACGGCCCGCGGCGACGGCCACTCGTAAGCCGGCATCTCCATCAGCAAGGCCGCCGGCCCGCCGCGCAGCATCGACCACTTTAATGCCAACGCCACGACAACCGCCGTCATAATGCCCAGCAGATAAAAGGACATCAACACGAGCCCCCGCAGGCTGACCAGCCCGCCAAACCAACTACGCGCCGGAACAAACGCCGCGATCAACAACGTGTAGATAATCAGCCGCGCGGGGCACGTCATCAACGGCGCGACCAAAATCGTCGTCATGCGGC
>DATECS010000154.1:0-4166 GCA_035286785.1 Thermoguttaceae bacterium
GGGGCTTGCCGTCGGTCCGGCGCGGCCACGGCACGGCTTGTCGCGGGGCGTAGATCGGAACATTGTCCCAGTCGATTTGCGGGTTCAACGGGCGGTCGTCGATGGCCGGTGGAATGGTTTCGTGGTTCAGCGCGAGCACCACCTTGAGCATGCCGGCCAGTCCGGCCACTTCGAGGGTGTGGCCCACGTTGAGCTTGGCGCTGCCGATGGGGATTTTCGTGCCCGGCGGGAGTTGGCCGGCGAGCACTTCGGCGAGCGCGGACACCTCGGTCACGTCGCCCAGCGAGGTGGAAGTGGCATGGGCCTCGATGTACTGGAGCTGGTCAATGGTCACTTCGCGGCCGTACGCCCGTCGAATGGCCATGACCTGGCCTTCGCGCCGTGGCGCCCAAAGGCTCTTGCCGCGCCCGTCGGACGAGCCGCCGACGGCGGGCACGACGGCCAGGATCCGGTCGCCATCGGCCACCGCGCGGTCGAGCATTTTCAGCAGCATGGCCACGTAGCCCTCGCCGACGATCAGCCCGTCGGCCTCGGCCGAAAAAGGACGCGATCCGGTGGCCGAGAGCGAATGGGACTGCGAAAAGAGGACCAGCGTGTCGGAATGGAAGTAGGAAGCGCCGCCGACGATGGCCATATCGACCGTGCCCAACTGCAACGCGCGGACGGCCTGAATCATGGCTCGCGAGGATGACGCACAGGCCGCGTTGAACGACATGTAGGGGCCGTCCAACGCGAATGTTTTGGCGATGAGCCCCGCGGCCAGGCTCGCGCCGAACATGGGATCAGCTTGTCCTTGGCTGCGAGGCTGAGGACGTCGCACGGTGTCGATGATTTCGTGGATCACCTCGTCGCCCAGGCCGTCGCCGAGCCGGTCGAAGCCGATTGCTTCGCGCAAATACTTAGCTGTCTGAGCGATATACGTGGCGTAGGTCAACTCGGCCGCCGCTTCGCTGGCCGCGGCGTGGCCGACGTAGACTCCCGTGTTGGGGTAGGGAACCGCGCCGGGGTCGAATCCCGCGTGGCGGCAGGCGGCCGCGGCCACTTCGCACAGCGTCACGTGGGCCGCGTCGTGCCGGCGGATCGCCGAATCGGACAACGGGCACAACTGCCGATCGACCGGGCGGTAGTTGACCAGCGCGGCCAGATCGGCGTAAGTCTTGTTCAGCGTGCCCTTCTCGGGGTGATAGTAGAGACGGCGGTTGAGCCGCTCCTCGGGCACGGGCCCCCAAGCCGTGCGACCGGCGCGCACCATGTCCCAAAACTGCTCGATATTGTCGGCGCCCGGCAGGCGGCAGGCAACGCCGATCACGGCGACGGCGGATGGGGGATGGGGTTGGGGCACGGGGATTTAGGGATTTAGGGATTTCGGTAGTTACAAGTTTGGGACAATCCGTAGGCCGGGTCGCGACCCGGCAAGGTTTTTGCTCGGGACTATCTGTCGCCGGGTCACGACCCGGCCTACGGTAATTCGGCGAATTTGGAACTACTGGATTTAGGGATTTGACGCGAGGGCCGAGAGGACGGTCAACAATTCTTCGGTCGAGGGGCCGTTTGATTCGGTGGTCAGCAGACCCCGCTCGGCGGCCGTTTGCGGGGTGCATTGTCCGCGGACGCATTGCTCGAACGTTTTTGAATTCAGGTACACCAGTGCGTTGAGGTTTGTGGTCAGACCGACTTCGGCGGCGACGGGAGTGCGGCCGTCGACGGCCACGGTCCATTGGCCTCCGCCCGGGCCGTTGACCTGTACGCCGATCTTCAGCGTGCCGTTGCCGTTGAGCGAGGATTCGATCGGCAGGGTGGCGTGGAGATGATCGGCCACGTCGAACTGGGGCAACTCGGGTTGCAGTCGCGGCCACCCGAAGTTGGTTTTCATGGCGTAGTCGGCCATTCGCATGAGCATCGGCAAATCGACGTCGGGGCAGGGCAAATGGGGCGCCGCGCGATGCGTGTTGGTCAGGTCGAACTCGGGATCGTCGCGCCAATAGGCTTGATAGGCGCCCATCTGGTCGATAAAGGTGGCTTGGAGCTGGGCGGCGTCCTCCGCCTCGGGCCGGCGGTCGGGATTCTGTCGGACGTATTCGGACAGCGTTCTTTCGAGAACTTCCTGGCACATGGCCACCGGCACGCGCCGTCGGGGGGCCAGGTGATAGGTCTGCCCATGATGCTCGGGCCGGCCGTGGATGTGCGTGATCACGCGCGAGACCCAATCGACCGGAACGAAATTTTTGCGTTCGGTGCCGTCCAGGCCCATCGCGGCGATCAACGGGGTGCCGTCGATCACCTCGGGATTGAATTGATCCACCAGGGCCTGGCCAATTTTCAACGGCGTGTAGAACCCGTGGAAGGTGGTCGTGTAGCTCGTGGCCGCGTCGCCGATGATAATGGCCGGGCGGTAGACAGTGGGTGGATCGATCCAATCGGCCGCCCGAACCAGCTTTTCGCCTTGGACTTTCGCTTGCTCATAGTCGTTAGCCCATTGTTGGCCGACGTCCAGGTCGCTTTCCAGGACGCGATCGTGCTGCAGGCCGCATACGTAGGCCGTCGAGACGTGGTGGAACTCGCGGATGCCGGTGGTGCGGCAGAGTTCCAGGACGTTTCGCACGCCGTCGACATTCGAGCGATACGGTTCGCCCGTCTTCTCGTTGGCCGTGAACGAGAGGCTGGCGGCGTTGTGCAACAGACCGACGCAATGGCGAGCGACCCAGTCGATCGTCGGGCTGTCGAATCCCATGTTAGGTTCGCGGAGGTCGCCTTCGAGCACGGGCGGGCGGGGCAGGGCGTGGCCCAGCTCGCGTTCCCAGCGGGCCAGGACGCTCTCGACCCGCTGCCGGGCCGATTCCATTTTGTCGCGTCGCACGACGACGGCCATCCGGCGTCCGGCCAGCAGGCCGTCGCGTAAGAGATAGGTTCCCAACAGGCCGGTAGCACCGGTCAAAAGGTGGTAAGACATCAGCGGCGACAGGGAGGGTTAGCGAAACGTCCGGAAGTAATTCATGGAGATTACGCAGTCTTCGTCGGTTGCCGTGCCGCTTGGACGGCTTTGCTCCGCGACATTGTCCGCGAAGAAAACCGGCCGAGATCCCTCCCGATGGCACACCCCCACCACGGTGTTAGCAAGGGCCGAACAGACTACCAATGTTACCGAGTCACATACAGATTGTCAAATGGTGGGCTTGAAATGGAAACTTTGGAATCCCCATAAATTAGGTAGTTAATGCCACCATGTCGTTTTCTCGACGAATCTTGGGCATCATCGGTTGAGTAGTTGAACGGGGATATTTAGAATAGGTGGGTTAAATGCGCGTGCGTTGGTGATCTCTCTGACCGTTGAGCAAGGAATCCGCAATGGGAACGGAAAACCAAGTGCCGCTGGCTATTCTCGGGATGGCGTGCCGGGTGCCGGGCGCGGATGGGCTCGAAGAATTCTGGCGGATGCTGGTCGAGGGACGCTCGGCGATCGGCGAGGTTCCGGCCGACCGCATTGATCGAGAGCTCTATTACGACCCACGACGCGGACAGCGGTGCAAGACGTACTCCGTGCTGGGGGGCGTGATCGACTATCGGGCCTTCGACGCGTCGGCGTGTCCGGTTCCGCCGAAGACGCTTGTTTCGGCCGAGGTGGGACATCGGGAGATCTGCCAGGTGGCTGCCCGGGCGTGTCGTCATGCGGGCATGGACCCGTTCGACCTGCCCGAGCGGAACGTGGGCGTCTATATCGGCCACAATCTGGGTGGGCCGGTGGCGGGAGAGATTGTCTACGCGAGTCTCGTCCGGGAGACGGCGCAGTATCTACGGAAGATCGGCGCGTTTCGCGAGGCGGTCGCCGGCCGGGAAGACGCCGTGATCGAGGAGATCATTCGGCACGTCCGTTCGCGGCTGCCGCGGCGCGGGCCGACGGGATTGCCCGATGGGTTTATTCACCTCGCGGCCGCCATCATCTCCGAAGCATTTGGTTTGACCGGGCCGTCAATGATTCTGGACGCGGCCTGCTCCTCGGCGCTGCAAGGGCTGGCGATGGCTTCCCGGGCGTTGCGGCTCGGGCGGATCGACATGGCCATCGTGGGCGGGGCGTCGTATTATCACGTCGATAGCCAAATCATCTTCTCGCAAGCCCAATCCTCTTCGGCGAAGGGCTCGTGTCCGTTCGACGAGGGGGCCGACGGGCT
>DATECS010000155.1:0-16165 GCA_035286785.1 Thermoguttaceae bacterium
GCTTTTCAAAAAGGAACCATTTCCTCCTAACGGAAACGCCCACAAGCGTTTGAAGTAATCGCCGCCCTCGTTTCCCATCGCACTTTTTGTAAAATTAACACGTATAGATGTGGGTAAACTTAAGGTCCAGACGCACCCTACCGACTACCGACTACGCTACCCGATCGCAGGCAACTCATATCCCTTGCGTCGCGGACGATCGAGATAGGCGTTGGCCTCCGCGTCGCCGGGAAACATTTCCTTCTCGGGATCCCAACGAAGTCGCCGATTCAGCCAACGGGCGATGTTGCACAAATGGCAAACCGTCGCCGAGCGATGGCCCGTCTCGACGTCGGCCACCGGCCGCTTGCGTGTTTTGATGCAATCGAGCCAGTTTTGCATGTGGTTGTCGCTCTTGTAGAGGCGTATCGGCAACGAGTCCACCGGCGTTTTGGCCAACTCGGGCGGATTCGACTTGAGGCGATCGCGTAAAATCTCGATTTTTGCATCTTCACCGACAAAAATGCCGCCGAAGCAGTTTTTGCCGTGGCTAAGCTCAACGACAATCCCATTGGCATAGCGGAAGTTCACCCGGGGCACGGAACAAATCCTATTGCCTCGATCCTTCGCCTCGGGTTTTTCATAGGTGGGAGGATCAAACGGCGAGCCGTCGGTCCAAATCTCCACCGGCCCGCTTTCGTCCATGTCCAAGGCCCATTGGATCTGGTCGATTCCGTGGCTCCCCCAGCCGGTCACCTCGCCGCCCGAGTAAGGTCGGAACGACATCCAGCCCGGGTTCGCCCGTGGCGCAAACAGATCGGGATGAAACGCCACCGGCTCGACCGGACCACTCCACATGTCCCAATCCAATCCATCGGGCACGGGCTTTGCCGGCAGTGCGCAATTCCAAGGGCTCGGATAGTTGTAGCCGATTACCTTCTTGATCTTGCCGAGCTTCCCGTTGCGAACCAACTCGCAGCCGAGCCGGTTGGGAACCATCGATCGCTGCTGGCTGCCGACTTGAAAGACGCGATGATGCTTTCGAGCCGCTTGTACCATTTTGCGGCCTTCAGCCACGGTCAGCGTCAAAGGCTTTTCCGCATAGACGTCCTTGCCGGCCTGGCAAGCGTGGATGCACACGAGCGAACGCCAATGGTCGGGCGTGGCGGTGATCACCGCGTCAACGTCCTTGCGATCGAGCACGCGACGGTAATCCTGGAACGGTTCGGCGCCGAACTGTTTGCCCACCTCGCCGGCCCGTCGCAAATATGCGTCGGCCACGGCCACGATGCGACCGCCGATATTGTGCAAAGCGTTCAGATCGGACGTTCCTTGTCGGCCCACGCCAATTCCGGCCACGCCGATGCGGTCATTCGCGCCCGCAAAGCCTTGGCGAGCCAGCACGTTGGAAGGAATGAGATACGGCAGCGTCACGGCGCCGACCGCGACCATCGCGCTCCCTTGGAGTAGCTGTCGCCTGGTGATTTTTTGATTGGCGTTCACGACAAGACTCCCGAATTTGAGGTAGGAAAGGTTTCGCGGCCCGCGGGCCGCGGGAGGGAAAGACTCCTTGATTCATGCCGACCGCCTCGCTGTCGATTTGATCGGCATATTCGGACCAGAAGCCGGGCAACAACATGATCCGGTCGAACTGCCGAACGGCCCGGAGATTGGCCTCGAGCCAGATCTCCGGATCGTGGAAATAGTCCAGAATAGAGTAACCGGCCCACCGCGGAAGCCAGGGACAATCGACAATGAGTCCGACCGGAACGGGATCGACCCGCTGTCCGTCGATGATTTTCAACAGATCACGCCATTGTGCGTCGTTCATCCACTTCAGCGTGCCAAGCGAGACAGTGGAAGTCAATCGCTTTCGAGAAAGATGACGCTTTTTGTTACAAATCGTTTCGCAAAACGACAACAATCGGCGATCTACAACGTCACCGGGACAAAAATAATTGCGGATAAACGTGTCATCACAATAGAAACAGGGTGGCTGCCCCCATTTTCCCAAATATCCCGTCTTTCGCAAAACCAGGCGCATCCTGCCCGTTCGGCAAGATCTCCCTAATCCAAAGGGCTCGCCGCAACCGAATTTCCATATAAGCGCCGTGCGCGCATTCGGCGGTAAGAGGTCGGATTCCTCGCGGCGGCTGACCCTCAAACGAAATCGAGCGGCGCAACCCATGGACGAAAACGCGCCGGAGCGATTGGCAAGCGAGATTGCCGACGACAAAAACCGGGCCTGAGTTGCCCTCGATCTGGCCTGAGAACTTCGATAGGAGAATCCCGTTATGAAAAGGCTTTGGATCGCGATCGCCGTGACCCTGTTCGTGGTTCCGACGGCCGGCGCGCAAGACAGCTCGTCGGACGGCCCGAAAAGCGCGTCCGGCGCGGCACCGGCGGTGGCTGCTTCATCGGGCCAAGTGACGGCCACGCCGGAGATGTGGTTCTACGAACAGCGGCTCCGGGAATACATGGATCCAAAATTGTCCGTGCGAAGGGTTGCCGAAGAGCGTTCGGCCCAACGCCGCGCGCGAATCGCCGCCCGGATGTGGTACGGCTACTCCAATCTACGGCCGGTAGCCTCGCCCGATCCTTACAACGGCGATTACTCGCCGGGCTGGGGCGGCAACAACAGCATGTACCCGCATCTGTGGAGCGGTTATGGGCCGTCGTACGTCGTGGTGCGGCCGTACGCCAGCTACCGCTAAGCTGGGAAATAATCCTCGATACACACTAACCCGAAGCGCAAGCGAGGGCAAACCGACCGGTAGCCCTCGCTCGCGTTTCGGGTTGGTATTGCGCGCTAGGGACGTTTTTTAGTCGCATAGCCGGGCAGGATCAGCGTTTGCCGGCGAAGAACATCCGCCTGTTGCTGAAACCTCGGATCATTGGGGCCGCCGTAAGTCTTGCGGAAGGCGTCGCTGGTCATGTCCTCCGGGACTCGATCGGGCGGGAGGACAAAATGCCGAGCCTCGAACGAGCCGGCCAGTTCGTCGAGCGAGAGTTCCGCCTTGGCAAGTCGAGTGACCACCTCAATTCCCGCAAAATCGGCCGCCAGATCGGAAAAACTGAACCTGCCGGCTTTTTGACCGTCGATCGTTTCCTTCAAGGACGAGAGGGACGCGGCGCCGGCCGGGCCCACGGTTGCGGATAATCCACCGGCGGCGACGAAGTGACGCAGCAAGTCCTCGCGGCCGTGAATCGTCGGCTTGCCTAGCACGCTCGGCCGCGCGCCGTCGCGTCCTTCCAGCACGGCCACGAGGCCCGACAAAAATGCCTTGACCGCCAGGGGCTTCGGCAGCCGGCTCGCCTCGCGCGCGGCGGCGCGAACGTAATAGTCCGCCAGGGCGTCGCTCGACGCCGGACGCGATTCGTCCGCAAGGGCGGCCCGCGTGACGGCACGGACCACGGACTGCGTCGCGGCGGGCAGCGTCGGCGGACCCGGCGCGGCGGCCCGCGGCGCCGACATCGCCAGCAACGTCAGATAGCGACTCGCCGCCGTGTCGTCGGGCAGGCTCCGTTGCAATTCCGCGTAGACGTTCGACAACACCGCGCGGCTCGCCGGGCTCAGATCGGCCAGCCTCCTCGCGCCGCGCAGCCGCAGTTGCTCGCAAAAGACGAACATCGCCAACGTGTTCAGCGGGTCGAACCCGATGCGGAACGAACGGGCACGCGACTGCCGGTCGCCGACCATCGGCCGCATCACCGAGGCACTTTCGGCGCTGTGCGACGCGCCCAGCACGTGGCCCAATTCGTGGACGAGCACCTCGAGCCGCTCGGGCTCGCTGATGTGCTGCGACCATTCGCGCACCAGGAGGTGGTGATACAGCGGCCCTCGCGTTCCGCCAAGATGAACGCGGTTCGCGTCGGGCTTCCGATATTGGCTGGTGAAACCGATGGCCAGGCACGCGGGCGGCACGAGAGGCGCCTCGCGCTCAAATTCGCGGAGCGAGAGCGAAAAGTCGGTCACGCCGTCGTTCGACTCCCAGACGCCGACGGACACCACCTCGAACCGCATGAGGCAGTGACGCTCGAAAATCCGCGAAGCGTCCGCCACGCGACGGCGCAACCGCGATTCCCAGAGACGGCGCACCGCCGGCTCTTCCTCGTCGACCAGAATCATCACCGGCAACACGCCGACCACGTCAAGCCGCTCCTCGGCCCGCGGCGCGGCGACCGCGCCGTCGACGCCGAAAGACCGCTGAATCAGATCGAGCGACCCCTCGCGGACAAACGCGCAGATCGAGTCGGGCACGGCCCGTCGATCGACGACTCGACCTCCCGCCTCGAAACGCACGGTGATCGGTCCTCGCGCCGGCAGGGGCAGAACGTCGCCCGGCGCGATGCGATAGGCCCGTGCCTTCTCCCCGGGAAGAACCTCGGCAAACGTGACGGACTGGTCCGTTTGATTCGCCAGGACGACGACGGACGCACGTGCAACAGGTGAAACCGCGCACGCGATGAACAGTCCCGACAAGACGATCGACACCGGCCGAATCATGCGCCATGCCTCGAACGAAGCCGCCCCAGCCACGGCGATCATAAAACGATCGCCACGGCTGCATTATACAACGAACGAGACGAACGGCAAAAAACTTCGCGCGGCCTCCGGCGATTTCAAGAAACCGCGATGCGGCGGCCAAACCGCGCCGCTTGCGCGGATTTCTCAGACCAGTTCCTTGCGCACGGCCCAGACGGCGGCCTGGGTGCGGTCGGAAACGCCGATCTTCCGCAGAATGTGCTGGACGTGTTCCTTGACGGTCTCGTAGCTGATGTGCAGGGCCTGGGCGATTTCCTTGTTGGTCAGGCCGTAAGCCAACTGGCGCAGAACCTCGCTTTCGCGCTGGGTGAGCGGAACCTCGATGTCGGCCGTGAGCCGGGGCGTCGCCAAGGCGCCCGTCACCCGCCGAAGCTCGTCGCGCGTCCACGCGCTTTCGCCCGCGGCGGCCGACTGGATCGCCTTGATCAGCTCGTCGCGCGAGCAACCCTTCAGTAGGTAACCGCTGGCGCCCAAAGCCACCGAGCGGGCAATGTACGTCGGATTGTCGAAGGTCGAGAGCATCAGGATCGGCATTTCGGGCTTTTCGAGCTTGATGCGTCCCAGCGCCGTCAAACCGTCGCCGCCCGGCATCCGGATGTCCATCAGCACCAGGTCGGGATCATTGTCCAAGGCGTAGCGAATCGCCGCCTCGCCGGTCGACACCTCGGCCACCACTTCGATGTCCGTATTCGCCAGCAGCGTTTTCAACCCAAAACGGACCACTTCATGGTCGTCCGCGATCAGTACTCGAATCTTGCTCATTCGTAACTCCTCTTGCTAACTTGCGCCGCTTGCCCGGGTGCGCGGACAATCGGCAATTCCACAAAGACCTGGGTCCCCTTGCCCGGGTCGCTCTTGATGGTTATCCGGCCGCCCAACAAGCGTGCCCGCTCCTGCATTCCTTGCAGTCCAAAATTGCCGGCGGATGCCTGGCTCGTGTCGAACCCCGTTCCCCAATCGCGGATCTGCAACCGGACCACGTCGCCGTTGGCGGCAAGGCGAACAAGGATTTGGTCCGATCGGCTGTGTCGCCTTGCGTTGGCAAGCGACTCTTGAACCATTCGAAACAGACAATCTTCCAGAACGTCGTCCAATCCGTCGAAAGGCCCCTCCGTTTCCAAATCGACCCTCGGTCCGCCCGCCGGCAATTCACGAATCAGCTCCTGCAAGGCCGAGACAATGTCCGACTCCTCGAGCCCGGGAGGACGGAGTCCGCGGACGAGATGTCTCGCCTCGCAAATCGATTTTTCGATCAGGTTCAAGCTGAGCGCGATTTCGCGCCGCACCGGTTCCGCCATCGTCGTGTCCGCGTTCAACAGCGACTGAAGCCGCATCTGGGCGCCGATCACGTGCTGCAACATGCCGTCGTGCAGGTCGCAGGCAAGCAGCACGCGATCCTGCTCGCGCGACGCGGACCGATCGGCGTCGCTCCGGCGATGATTTCGCGAATCGACGACGGTGGCAGCCTCCTCGGACAAGAACCGTACTCCGGCCGGACATGCCGAGTCCGGTTCGGACCGGTCGCATAAGGACGTTCGGATCCCGCTCGAATGGCTACTCATGAACGCGCTCGATGGGTCGCTGCAATGGTGAGTTACGCTACGAAGACCGCATGTACGACGCGACAGCGACGGACTCGTGGGCGATTTGCACACAGCCGAAGGTGATCCGATTGGGGGCTCTGCATTTCCCCAAGTTGATCCCCTTAGTCCGATGTATCCGACCCACCTACAATCATAGCAGAATTCTTGCCTGGGGGGAGACCACCTATCTTTTTTTGGGGGACCGTGGGATATACGGTTATGCTGGCTTTTAAGGGAAATTGCGAATGTGACGCCCCCGCAAAGCCTGCATACCCCGCTATCAATCGCCAATCGTCCGTGTACCCCACATCCGGATGTCGGACAGCCGACGCGAACGGCGACAGTTCAACAACCCACCCGTCGAGGTTTCGGTCTCGCTCGGTCAGCCACGATCGTAGCGTCTTTCCGACGTGTGTAAAGTACCCCCCCAAAAAGACGATCTGCCCGAAAATGAGGCTTTGCGACTTTAAAGACCATAAAGAAACAAGGCCGCCCGGAAGCATTGCCGGCAACCTTGTCGCATTAGAAAAAACAGGACCTTGCAGGGGGGAACAGCGTCCTTAGCTTCGTTGCCTCCATGGAACCATGCCAAGTAAGGCTGCCAGCGAGAGGAGCATCGTCATCGTGGTCGGTTCCGGCACCGGATTGATCAGGAAATTCGTGTCGTCCTCCAGGTGCCAATTCGGAACGGACGCCGTCGATGTCTGAATCGCGCCGTCGGGTGACATGATGATGTCATGCAGCGTGGCGGCATTGCCATAGTTTTCCGCCGACATTTGCAGGAAAGACATGCCTCCCTCATGGTAGAGCACGGACAGCCCGGCCTTCTCCAAAAACACGGTGGTGCCCGAGTTGTCGGCGAGGATTTCCGGAATCGTCAAAACTCCGTCCTTGTTGCCGATCTGCCGTCCCGCAAGCGTATTGAAGGCCGTGCTGATAAAGTCGTTTTCATTGCCGAATCCCACGATCGCGTCGAGCGAGTAGCCGTTGGCCGCCGTCATCACGTTCGAGATGATCGACAGCGGATCGTCCGAGGAATCGCTGTTCATGAGGCTGAATGGATCCTTCGGGTCGTTGATGCCCAGCGAAGGGATCTCGACAAACGCAAAAACGGCGTTGTCCCAATCGGTAAAAGAGCCGGGCTCCAGACCATCGTCCAGCAGCGATTTTAAGCCATGGGTTTCGGAACTGGGAATCGCCTCATGATCTTGGATCGGAACGCCGTCGAGCGAGCGGCTGCCGTTCATTCTGAACGAGAAAATCGCGTAGAGTCCGGAGGGCGACGGATCGGCATCGTTGACCCTCTCAAGCTGAAGAACGCCGACGTACTCGTCCCCCGCGCTCAGCACGTTGTCCTGATCATTGTCAAAGATCATTCCGCGGCTGTTGTCGTTCAGAGCGTCGGCGTTCCCGTCAAGCGTCATCAGGTCGCCCAGGATCGACGATCCGAGCGCGGGACAACACGTCACGACCAAAACCACAACCGATAGAACCAAACAGCCTCTCATGAACTTTGTCCACTTTTGCTCACGGTGCGACTTCAATGTTCCTTGCGGCAAGCCCCAGACAAGTACGCAATCGCCGCAATATGCACAAGCGCCATTTCATTCCCGCCCTGCAAGCCCCTGGCGTCACCCTTCTTAGAGTCATTCTACCAACAGCCACCGTTTTTTTCCAGTGAAGATCCAGCCCTTGACAACCCACTCTACGCATGACGCATACTTTATCACCCCCCATTGTGGCCATCATATGTGACAAAATCGTTTCGTCAGGGTGGCATTTGACCCAATCAGGTGCGGAAATCTCTGATCGGAAATGATGAAGGATCTCGCCTCGGTCATGCGGAGCCCAGCCCTCCGTCAGGTGTCTGTCTCGGTTTTCGAGGCATTCGCGTGGTCTAGGGGGAGAAAACACGCATGTTGCGGTCGTTGCCCGAACGACGAAATCCCTTAAAATGCACCGTCGGCGGTGTAAGCCACGATTGCGAGCAATGGACTCGGCGAAACGGAGTGCGACGGATTGTCGGGCGCAACATCGTGGCCCCTCCTTCCCGCGCGACGTGGTTTGCAGTAAAAATAATGCAGGCGGTCGGATTCCGCTGCGAAACAAATCGAAGTTTCTTTTATCAGAAAGGTCAGTGCCATGAAACGCTTAGGATTGCTCTTGGT
The DNA here is from genome assembly GCA_035286785.1 of Thermoguttaceae bacterium. GTDB lineage: Bacteria > Planctomycetota > Planctomycetia > Pirellulales > Thermoguttaceae > UBA11386. The sequence goes on from DATECS010000155.1 coordinate 8,277, forward strand.
GCTCGTGAGCATCAGTCTGTTCTCGCTCGGCTGCACTCCGAAGACGGAGTCGCCGAAGGAGCCCGCGCCGCCCACTGCCGGCACGCCCGCCGAGGAGAAGCCCTCCGGTGAGCAGAAGCCGGTTGACGAACCGCCCGCTCCTCCGACCGACGAGAAGCCGGCTGAGTAGTCGCGGTACGAAATCGCCAAAGCGTTTACAACGCAAAAACGAAATAACAAGGGAAGGCAGCCCCCCGACGGGCGGCCTTCCCTTTATTTTTTAGCCGGTGCCATGTCCACGGCCCGAGACTGTGAAAAAATCAGGTTAGCCGCCGCGCCTGCGCGGCGTGGAGTGAGAGCGGTAGGGTGGGGCGGCGACCGTCCACAATAACGTCCGAAAAACCGCAACCTTCTCCGGGACGGTCGTCGCCCCACCATCACCGCGATTCAGCGCCCCACCCTACACGTCACAGGCTCGCAAGAACGCCCAGGACGATGGCGCGAAGCTTGGGTTCGGCGTCGGCGGCGACGGCGAGAATCTCGTCGATGTCGGCCGGTTTCAGGGCGTCGGGCAGACACGCGTCCGTCACGACCGAGAGGCCCAGCACGCGCATTCCGCCGTGGACGGCCACGAGAACCTCGGGCACCGTGGACATGCCCACTACGTCCGCGCCCAAGGCGCGGAGGAAACGATATTCGGCCCTGGTCTCGAGATTCGGTCCGGTGACGGCCACGTAGACGCCCTTGTGCGCGACGAAGTCCTCGCGCCGCGCAACCGCCAGAGCCCGGTCGATGAGGACCGGATCGTATGGACACGACATGTCCGGAAACCGCGGGCCGAGCGAGTCGTCGTTCACGCCGATCAAAGGGTTGCCGTTCATCAGGTTGACGTGGTCTTCAATCACGACGATGTCGCCTCGGGCGTATCGGGGATTCATGCCGCCGCAGGCGTTCGATACGACAAGCACGTCGGCGCCAAGCGCCCGCATCACGCGGACGGGAAACGTAACCTGGCGTTGCGTGTAGCCTTCGTAGGCGTGAAAGCGGCCTTCCATGGCTACCACGGTCTGACCGGCCAGACGACCGCATACCAACTGGCCGGCGTGTCCCACGGAGGTGGAGCGAGGGAAATGCGGAATCGACGCATAGTCGATCACCGCCTCGGTCTCAATCTGTTGGGCGATGCTCCCCAGGCCCGTCCCAAGGATGACGCCCACGCGGGGCTCTTTGGGCCAACGGTCGCGCACGACCTCGACGGCCTCGCAAATTTCACGGACAAGTTCCAACACGGGACGCTGCCTTATTGTGATTGGCGCTGATTGTGAAAACACGGGTGGGGCGATCGCGACGAGCCCCGCCGACCATTCCCAAAGGGATTTATCCGGCTCACCGCGATCGCCCCACGTTGCACGTCGCTTCGTAGGCGTTAGTCCTCTTCTTCTTCGAAGTCTTCCTCTTCGTCGTCTTCGTCGAGGTCCTCGTCGTCTTCGTCGAACTCGTCGTCGAAATCCTCGTCGTCGAAATCGTCGTCGAAATCTTCGTCGAAGTCGTCATCGAATTCATCCTCGTCATCGCCTTCGAAGTCGTCGTCGTTGGGACTCTCGTAAGCGTAGAGACCGACGGACTGGCCCCACATCGGTGACGAAGCAAGAGGGGTTGGCTCCAGAAGGGCTTTGCCGGCAGTGATATCGAACAACATAACTCGACCCTTTTCACACGGTTTACTATGGCACGCAAGATCGACGATTCGTTGGATGGATCCCCCCACCCATCGGGCAAGCGAGTCTCCAAACCTTTCCTAGAGCCGAGAACGACGGCTCACGTCACGTTTTAAGACACCATCGGCCAATTTGTCAACTAAAGTTTGGTGCCACCGAGTGGCAATTCGGTGAAATGGTCAAAGTCGCCAAGCCCGAGAGGCTATCCGAAAACGGAGACTGGCTCCCAAATGTTGTGCGTTAAACATTCCATAACCGCTAGATGTGGGGTGTCTGTCCTCATTTTTGGATAGCCTCTGAGTCCACGCCGCCGCCATCGACTGGCCGCACAAGACACGGAACAGCGGCAAGAAAAGAAAAAAGAGCGGGGCTATCCCAACCGGGATAACCCCGCCCCAAACACGGGGGTGAGAAAGCCGTATTTTATGTCCTAGGCGGTGTTGATTTTCCCGTTGGCCGCCAGTCATTGAAATACTACCACTTCCCCACATAATGTCAACTTACGTAATTTAGCGATTCTGGACAATGTCAACATTTTCGTGATAACGCTTTTCATTCTTGACGGTGCGGCGGATTGTGCGGGAGTCGTGCTGGCGTGACCGCGCGAAATCGCACGCCGTGAAAGAGGTTTTCAAGCTAAAAGGCTTGGAACCGGACGCCGAGTACGAACTGCGTTTCGAGGACTATGACGTTCCGACCGTCGTCGCGACGGGCCGATCGCTCATGGAGAAGGGCTTGGCTATCCAATTGCCAAACAAGGAATCATCGCAGATTATCTATCTACAGCGACGGAAATAATGAGGGCAGCCACCCGGTCCATGGGCCGGGGCGTCGCGGAGCGACACCCCGTCTCCTAGATGCGACATTCTGACGCACCCACAACCCACCGCACGTGGCGAAACCAGATGCACTCCTTCCATTCGACGGATTCGCAAAGCTCTTTGCGTTCGTGGCGCGGCAATTGCAGGTGAAATGATCACCGGCCGATAAACCGTCCGAGGTCGTTGCGATAAAGAAGCTTATTTGTGGAGATGCATTATGTTGCGATGGACATTGATTTTTCTGTTGGTGGCGCTGGTGGCCGGATTTTTCGGTTTCTGGGGCCTCGAAGGTCTGGCGATGTGGATCGCCAAGGTGCTGTTCGTCGTGTTCCTGGTGCTGTTCATCATCAGTTTGATCACGGGGACGGGGTGGCGCAGGCCACTTGCGTAGAGCTTGTTGCGACAACTGACGAAGCATCCTTTCGGAATTTGGTACAAATGGAGACTTCCTCATGCGAGGTGTGTTGGTAAAATAGGATAATAGATTTGGCGTTGGCGGCCTGCAGGGTGGAATCGGTGCTGGCGGAAGGGCCGCGAGGGAACTCTCGGGGACAAGAGACGTCGGAGGATGCTTAGAGGAGTATCGACACCTGAACGTGATGGGACGATTTCTTTTAAAGGGTGGAATCATGAATCGATTGCCCGTGGTATTGGCTTTGTCGGCTATGATCTTAGGTTGTGCGGCGGCGGTGAACGCTGACGTTTACTCGGGGAGTCTTGCGTATTCGTCTCCCGCGCCGTTTGATAGCGACGACGAACTTGCCGTGATCGGTCAGCCGACGCAGTGGCCTAGTTATAACGTGACGATGCATTGGACCGTGACGGATGAGGACACGAGTTTCCCAAGCTTTCCGTGGAAGTACACGTATACGTTCAGCCATGACGGAAGCCAAGCAGGGTTCAGCCACATCATCATCGAAACATCCGACGGTTTCACGGAGGACGACATCACGGGATTGACGGGCGCAAGCGTCGCTTCAATTGGTTTGCAGAATGTGTCGTCGGGCAACCCACACATGCCCGAGAACGTAACGGGAATTCGGTTCAATCCACTCAGTTCGGGGCTGTTCAGCATGACGTGGAGTTTCTGGAGCGATCGCGCGCCGGTGTGGGGTGATTTCTACGCGCGATGCGGCGGAGGACCGGTGGGCGATTTGGTCAACAGCGCCTATAACTACAATGAAGACGACCTGGGTGTCGAGAGAGGGTTCCTCGATCCGAACGATGACAATTCGTTGCTGGACGATGTGGATCCGGTCGCTATGCCTTCGAATGGGTCGGTGGACTTCCACATTCTGCGTCCGGATTCGGTGGTGCCCGAGCCTAGCACGCCAGTTCTGTTACTGATGGGGGTTGGCCTTTTGCTGCGACGAAGCCGTGGGATCATCGTGGTTGTCGGCCGTAGTGGCACGTAACAGGAAGTTTGCCACCCTGCCTTATTGCCTGGCTTGACGTCCCTGGGCCGCCGCTGGCGCTATGGCCCAGAGACACTCCGGGCCATTGACCGGCTTGGCATCACCGGAACATGATGAGTATGTTGCGGCTACCAGAGCCAACTTGGCGGCGGGTTCCAGGTGGTCCGCGAGAGCACGGGCACCGGTTCGCCGGCCGAGACGGGCTCGGCGGTCGGAGCGGGAAGCGGGTCGAGCCGCGGGCTCGGCAGTGAGGTCGGTTCCGTGGATTCGTCTGGCTTCGGCACGATCTCCGGCGCCCAGCTTGGCATCACGATGGGTACCGGCCCGGGCAAGCATAGGCGTGTGATCTCTCCCGCCGGACGCGGGCCGCTTTCCCAGCCGCCGCCCAACGCGCGGTACGTCGCGACCAGACCCAGCGCCGTGTCGCCTTGGGCCTGGGCCAGGAGTTCCTGCTGGTCGACCAGATTCTTTTCGACGATGGCCACCCAGTTGAAGTCAATGATCCCGCCGCGATATTGGGCCAGGGCCACGCGAACCGCCTTCTGCGAAGCATCGACGCTCGTGGCCAACCACGCGGCCCGTTGACGGCTGCGCAAAAATTGAGCGATTCCGTTTTCCGCCTCGGCGTTGGCCCGCAGGACGAGGTTCTGATAGGCCACGATCCGTTCGGCCAGCCGCGCGTCCTGTTGACGAATGCCGTTCAATATCCGCCCGTAGTTCAAAATATTCCACCGGAACGACGGTCCCACCGAGCCCTGAAACGCCTCGGGCGTGAAGAGGTTGTCGAGATCCTCGGCCGTGTAGTTCAACGTGCCGCCGATGCCGATATGCGGATAAAGCTCGGCCGTGGCGATGCCCACCTTGGCGCTTTCGGCGGCTACTTCGCGCTCCGCGCGGCGCACATCGGGCCGGCGTCGCAACAGATCGGCCGGAATGCCCACGACCACGGCGGCGGGCATCGTGGGAATCACGCCTGCCCCCAGCACGGGCTCCAAGTCGGCCGGCGGAATGCCCATCAACACGCACAGCCGGTTCGACGCCTGGCGGAGTTGGAGCTGAAGCTGCGGGATGAGCGCTTCGATCTGGGCCACGTTGCTCGTGGCCTGATCAACGTCGAGCTCGCTCACCTGACCGCCGCGAAAACGAGCGTCGGCGATCGTGTAGGTTTCGCGTTGGAGCTTGAGGTTCTCTTGAGCCAGAATGATTCGCTGCTGGAGCGTGCGAATTTCGACGTAGGTCGATGCGATGTCGCCGAACAACGTGACCATCGCCTGATCGTAATTGGCCACGGAGGCGTCCAGATCCGCGTCGGCCGCCTCGATCGCGAGGCGAAACCGACCCCAAAAATCCAGTTCCCAGGCCAGGTTGAATCCGCCGTTCCATTGATCGTAGAACGGTTCGGATAAAAATTGCGTATTCGCTGCGGCCGTGCTGGCGGCGTTGCGGGCATAGCCGCCGATCATCTGTTGCTGTTGGGGGAAGAGGTTGCCGGCGGCGATAGCCCGGGCCGCGCGGGCCTGAAGCACGCGATAGCCGGCTTCGCGGAGCGTGAGGTTCTGACGCGCGGCCGTCTGGACAAGCCCGTCGAGCACCGGATCGTGGAACACCGACCACCAGTAGGCCAATTCGGCCGGTGTGCTCTGCACCTGGGCGTCGGCCGCGTCGATCCACCCGGGCGCGACCTGGGCCGCCGGCGGCTGGTAATCGGGCCCGACCTTCAGCCTATTGCCGACGTACTCCCGCACCGAGGTACAACCTCCGGCGATGGCAAGCACAAGTAGCAACAGAAGACGGTCCGGACGCATGGCATGGCCCTGGCGGCGCAGTATTTCCAAAGAGACCGGCACAAAAAGCTCCGCTCCTCGTTTTTATCGGCACGGAAGAAAGAGAGAACGCATCCGAAACGACTGATACAGGCATGGTTTTCTGCAGAGTTTACCCATCCTCGCAACGCCATGTCGGAATGACGTGAAGATGGGCTAATTGGGAAGCAATCCTCGCGTTCTTTTGAAATGTGTTTTTTGGACTCCCTTCTCTTTTTTTGAGATGAACGCAGCGCCATTTGAGATGGAGGGACGCGATCCGTTGTGTCCGTTCACGGGATTTCAACCGGGGTAGTAGGCACTCCTTAAGCTCGTCGATATACTCGCAAAATCTGGGGTGTTCATCCCGGCGGCACGGGCGGAAGAGGATCTAGAAGCGGAAGAGGGTCTAGAAATCGTCCATTCTCGGTTCAACTTGTTTTTCGGGGGGAAGTTATGTTTCTCATGCATCGCATTGTTTCCAGGTTGTTTCTCGTGAGTCTCGGTCTCGTGACTTGGGCATGTTTACACGGTGCGTTGTGCGCCGCCACCGTCGTTTGGAACTTCGATGAAAACAATCTGCTATCCAGCGCGGCGTGTGACGCAACAGCCGTGATGAGCTACTTTGACGCCGACCCGGGCGTTACGCAAACCGTCCAGAAGGCGACCACCTTCGGCGTCACCGGCCGCGTGGGCGCGCCGTCGAACATGGCCGACGGCGAGGCTCGTTATCTCCGCCACGGGACGCTGCCCAACTACGGACACGGCGGCTACGCGATCGACCACACCGGCTTTCATGCCACGACGGCCGACGGCCGGATGCAGACGTGGACCATGGTGATGGACATCTATGTGCCGAGCACCGTCGATCCGACCACGTCGTACAACGGGATGTTCAACTCGGACACCACGCTGAGCAACGGGGCCGAATGGTATCTTGGCCCCTACGGCACCCTGGGCTACGGCAGCCTGGGCACGACGGCCTTGCACGCGTGGAATTATTCCCAGTGGCATCGCGTGGGCCTTGTGTACGATCGGCCGGGCCACCGCGCGAGCTACTGGATCGACGGCGCCAAGGTGCTTGAAACCACCAACGTCGCCGACGACCGCTACTTGCTTTGGGCCTCGGGCCACGCCGGCGCGGATCTTATCTATCAAGGCGACCGGTCCGTTGATTCGCCGCCGAATAACTACACATCCACCATGTACACGAGCAGTCTGTCGCTTGCTGATTTCGCCTATTCCGACGCCACCATGCAGGCATTAGGCGGGCCCACGGTGGCGGGTATCCCCATCGTGAACGAGCCCGTGCGTCTCGGGGCGCTCTCTGAATTTAACTCGCCCGCACAATTGGATTTGACGGGCAATTTCCGTTACGCGATCGACATGGGCTCCGCGACGCCGTGGTTTGTCTCGGGACTTCAGTTCCAGGCGGGCCAGAGCGGAATCACCGGATACGCGGCCGACGGATTCGCGCCGGCCCAGGGAAACCGGCCTGAGTTCGGCGATAGTCCGAGCCTTTATTGTCTCGAATCCGTGTTGGAGACCGCCGCCTGGCACGAGGTGACGGCCCAGAAGCCCAACGGTGAAATCACCCTCGACGTCACGGTGGGCAAGCGATACAAGCTGCAGTTACTCTTCTGGAAGGCGTTCGGCGCGAGGTGGTTCGACGTGAGCGTTGAAGGCCGATTGGTCCTCGACGAATTCAATCCGTCGTCCAACAGCGAGGAAGAGGCTTTTCTCTATACTTATGAGTTCACGGCCGCGGACAATGAAGTCAACATTCTTTTCGCCCCCGGCGATCCCAGCTGTGAAACGCGACATCCCGTTCTCAACGCGCTCACGCTTGAAATGATCAACCAGATTCCAGGCGACATCGACGGCGACAACGTGGTGGATGCGGAAGACGCCGCCGTCGTGGCGAGCCATTGGGGGGCGTCGGACGCGGGCTGGGAGGACGGTGATTTCAACGCCGACGGCCTGGTCAACGCCCTGGACGCTTCGATTCTCGCCGCTAATTGGGGCGACCACCGGGCCGAGTCGGCCCCGTGCGGCGTGCCCGAGCCGTTGGGCTTCGTTTTGGCCCTGGAAATGATTGCGGCGTTCGGATTGCGCCGTCGGCGAGCGTGATGAGCGTTGATTGTGAGAAGAATG
>DATECS010000156.1:0-3456 GCA_035286785.1 Thermoguttaceae bacterium
GAGCCCAGCGCCAGCCAGGGATCCAGCTCGCCGAGCGAACTGAGCACCCCCGCCGCCACGATGGCGACTTCTTCCGGAAACGGCAGACCGGCCCCGGTGAGGATCATGAAGATGATGATCCCCAAATAGGAGCCGTGGGACAGTAGGAAATCGGTCATGGAAGGATGGTTTGCGGGCGGATTCGCCTCGACGGTAGAACTGACCCAGTTGTGCGAAACGTCCTATCCTAAAGGAAAAGCCGTTGGGCGACAACCGAGGATCGGGCGACCGCGGCGGACCGACGGCGATGCTTGCAACGGAAGTCGTTAATTGACAATTGGTTGCGAAGATAGGAGACAATTGCCCCGCCTTAGACGGACCACAATTCGCCGGGCCCAAAGCCCGAGGAGCGGATTTCGGCCCGGCTGCCGGTCGCCGGAACCAGAACGACGGCCAGGTCGTCGCGGGCCTTGCAGAACTCGATGGCCCGATCCGATCCCATGACGAACAGGGCGGTCGATAGGCCGTCGGCCAAGGCGGCCGTCGGGGCGACGACGGTGGCCGACAGCAGGCCCTCGGCCGGCCAGCCGGTCCGTGGGTCGAGCACGTGGCTCAGGCGGCGGCCCTTGTGGCGGAAAAATTGCTTCTCCGAGCCCGAGGTGCCTAGCGCGCGATCGCACAACCGGATTTCGGCCAGCCGTCCGCCGTGACGAGCCGGGTCGTGCAGGCCGACGAGCCAACCGCCGGACGCTTCTTGGGGATTTACGGGATTGCCCGACGCGGACGAGCCCCGCGCGACGACGCTGCTCTGCCCGCCGTGAATCATGAAGTTGGCGAGGCCTTGCGACTGGAGCATCGCGGCGCATCGATCGACGGCGTGGCCCTTGCCCAGCGCGCCGAGGTTGATTTTCATGCCGGGCACGAGGAAGCGGACGGTTCGATTTTCGGCGTTCAGTTCGAGCTTGTCGGATCCGACGCGGGCCAGGGCCTCGTCGAGCGCGCGCCGGTCGGGCACTTTGCCCTCGCGGCGCGAGAAGCCCCAGACGTCGGACAACGGCCCGGCCGTGACGTCCAACGCGCCGCCGGTCTGAGTGTAAAGCTCGACGGCCAGCCGGAGCAGCTCGAACAGGCCCTCTTCGACCGGCACGGGCCCGTCGGCGGCCAGCAGGTTGATCCGGCTCATCTCGCTGGTGGGCCGGAAGACGGAAAGTTGTTCTTCGAGTCGATCGACCTCGTCCAACGCCGCGAGCGCCGCCTCCGTGGCTTCGGCGTACTGGCCCGCGTTGAAGAGCACTTCGAACTGGCTGCCCATTGCTTGCCGCGCGACGCGCAGAATACTTCCTTGCGCATCGGTCGGGCAGCGGCGAGGGTTGCGACTGGTCATGGCAAATACACGACGAATTTTTTACCACGGAGGCACGGAGACGATTAAAGGGAACCACAGATGGACACAGATAAACACAGATAGATTTTTGATCCTTATCTGTGTTTATCTGTGTTCATCTGTAGTTTCAAGAAAAACCTCTGTGTCCTTGTGGTCAGTGATTCAGGCTATCGTTTGCGGAGTTCGGGGAGCGTTTTCAGGTCGACCAATTCGGCCAGGCCCGCGTCGGCCATATCCTTGCCCGACATGTAGCGGCCCGGATAGGACCACTCGCGGATGCGTTCGATGGGCATGCCGAACAGGTCGGCCAGGAGGCGGTCCATTTCGGTTTCGAGCGAGCCGAAGTGGCGGGCCCATTCGGCCGCCTCGGCCAGGGCGACGTTCTCTTCGCTTTGCCATTTCATGGGGTGGAACAGCAGGACGCTCAGCGGCGTGACCAACCGCCGGCGGCACGCGGCGAACGGCCACAACGCGGCGGAGGTGCATTCGCCCACGACGATGCCGGTCGCTTTCAAGCCGCGGAGCCGAATGGCCGAGGCCAGGGCGATGGCCGCGTAGGCGCTTCCGCCGAGCGAATCGAAGTAGAGCACGCACTCGTCGCCCGGCTCGACGGCGAGCAATTTTTCGAACAGGTCCGATTCGTTTTCGGTGATGTCGCCGACGACGGCGATTTCGACGGGGCCTTCGGGTTCGCGGTCTTCCATGGGTCTTCTCTCCGGCGGTTGGTGGTGGGTGGGGCGATTGCCGCGAGCGGCGGACATTATTTGTTTCGCCATTCGCGTTGACGCTCGCGGCAATCGCCCCCTACAGGTCTTCTGGGCCACCGCGGTGCGTCCAGACGTATTCTACTCTTGCCCAAATAACTTCTCAAACCGACGTCGGTTCTCCACGCGGCACGCTCGATAATCGGCCAGAAGCGACTCGCCGTCCGCGTAGCGCATCAGGTGGGCCAGTTTGGCCAATTCGGTCGGCTCGTCGGGCAGCTTGCTCTGCGGCGTCACGCTAATCAGCCGCAGCCGCGCCTCGAGGGTGCGCAGGAACCGGTAGCTCCGCTCGAACGCCGCGTAATCCTCGTCCGCGAGCAACCCTGCTTCGCCGAGCGCGGAGAGCGCTTCGAGCGTGTTCGCGCGTCGGACGTCCCGGCGGCGGCGACCGTGCTTGAGTTGGAGCATCTGGACGACGAACTCGATATCGACGATTCCGCCGGGCCCGCGTTTGAGGTCGTCCGGCGCGGCGCTGGCCTCGAGTCGCCGCCGCATCTCGCGGATTTCGCGCGCGTCGCCGTCGCGCCACTGGTGCTCGAACGCCGCGCGGCCCACTGCCCGCTCCGCCAGCCTCGCCGCGCGCGGCGACGCAAAAACGACCCGGGCCTTGCACAGGGCCTGGCGTTCCCAGAGTTTTCCGTGTCCTTCGGAGAAATAACGGTCGAACTCGGCCAACGACGTGGCCAGCGCGCCGCTCTTGCCGGTGGGCCGCAGCCGCGCGTCAACCTCGTAGAGCCGCCCCGTGGAATTCATGCGGGCGATCATGTTGATGATCCGCTGGCCCAATTCGCTGAAAAAATGCTGATTGGTGGTCGTTTCCTGATGGGCGCCGTCGGTGGCCGCGGTGTGGCCCTCGCCCTCGTAGAGGAACACCAGGTCGAGATCGCTGTGGTAGTTCATCTCGCGGCCGCCCAGTTTGCCCATCGCCAGGAGGATCAACTCGCACGGCTTGGCCCGTCGCGGTTTCCCGTCGGCCGATTCGCCCGCGATCGTCGGCCGGCCGAACCTCGCGACGAGATGATCGTACTGGCGCCGCGCGATTTGCGCGAGACAGGCCTCCGCGATGCCCGACAGCGCGGCCGTGGTCGCCTGTACGTCGTCCTTGCCCAGCATGTCGCGCGCGCCGACCCGAAGCTGCTGATCGATCTTGAAACTATGCAAAATCGGGTCCAGATCCTCGGCCCCCTCGCACAACTCGGCAATCGCCTCGCCCAGCCAGCGGGCCGACGGTAGCCGGTCGAGCACGAGGCTGTCCATCAATTCGTCGCTCATGCCCGGGTTGCTCGTCAAAATGCTCGACAGGTAGGGACTATACGCGCACAACTCGAC
>DATECS010000157.1:0-2027 GCA_035286785.1 Thermoguttaceae bacterium
CCCGCCCCGCCGTTCCACGTGGCGGTGGCCAACGCGCCCGAGTAGTATGCCCCTCCCGTCAGTGCGAAGAGGTCATAGTGTACGATGCCCGTATCGTCATAGTTAACGGTATTATAGCCGGCGTCGCCCTGGTTGGGCCCCCAACTATTTTTGTAAATCCAGTATCCGCCGCCGGGCAGGTTCGCGTCGTCGCGAAATCCGACGAGCGTCACGACATGGGTGCCGCCGTTGATTCCGAAGGCGCGCGGTCCGTACATTTTCAACGTCGTTTTCCAAGCGTCCAACGTATCCGAAAACGTGGCGCAGGAAACGCTCTTGACCACGCGGTTTTCCCAACCGGCGGCCAAGGGCCACAGACCCAAGTCGCGTGGATCCGTGCCGTTGAACTCGTCGCCGACGTACGGCAGTTCCGTTTCCGTCACGATGCCGTGATCGCGGAAATAGTCATAGGGTTGGGCCATCGTGGAATAACTGCCGCCGTTCGTGGTGCCGAAGTCCATGGGATCGGTCTCGGCGATCAGTTGTTCTTCCGAAAGGTCAAGTTCGAAGAGCGGATCGTTGCGCGTGATTTTATACTTGGCCTCCAGCGTGGCGACGGGCCCATGCGCCCAGCACGTGCCCCAGTCGGCCTGATCTTTCACCGAGCTGTTCCAGTTGTAGCCGGCCACGTCGCGCCAGTCGAATTCCTCGGCCCGCGCGGCGAATGCCATAAGGGCCACGATCACCAGTGAGACGGAACTCCTGCAAACCGAACGAAAAACGCGGGCCGAATGACTTCTCTTCATGGGAGACTCCTTTCGAGAAAGAAAACGACCGTTGCCCAAAGGCAAGGACTGGATCCGCTTCCAAATGAGCTTCGAGGCGGGAACCTTTGCCCATTACCGGAACATTGGAACCGCCAAACTTGCAGGGTCGAGGTTTCATGCTTGCCAGGCAAACACGACCAGAGCACGAATAACCATCGACCGGAACAAGGATTTCGACTTTCCTAAGACCTTCGACGGAGGCGCATACGCTCTCCGGCGCCTCCGTCGAAGGCGATGAATGATTCGGGAAAGAAGAAACGGACAATACGCTTCTAGGATGCCGTACCGCGCAACACCACCACCGCGCGAACACTCAGGGCGACATGGGCCGTGAACAGGGGAAGCGAATCATGAAGAAAGGGATATTCGTCGTCGTGAAATCCGAATGTTGCTTTGTCGATGGCGAGTCTTCTCTCGCGCCGAATGACGCCGCAATCACGGACGCGCCGGTCACTCCGTCGCATCGCGCCCGAATATAGCCGCGGATATCGTTCAGCCGCGAGGAACCGTGTTGCTCGAATGATTATAGGCGGCTTTGCCCCCGCATGGCAATTGTGGAGAGGCGTACAATGGAACATAAAAGCTATACTCGTGAACGACATGCGGGACGCAGGACTCGAATCAGGGCGATTGCACTAAGGGCCGAGCAGGACTTCGGTGAGCAGCGGCGCCAATAACATCAACCCTCGGGCAGTATGCCGCCGACGCCGGCCTGTTTGCGGAATTCACGGGGCGTCTTGCCGGTCGCCTTGCGGAACGCGCGGACCAGATACTCGGTATAGTGAAAGCCGGTGCGAAACGCGATTTCCTTGAGGGGGGCGTCGGTGGTCAGGAGCATTTCCCTGACCCGTTCCAGGCGAGCTTTGCGGATCTCCTCATGGACCGAGCGGTTGATCGACTTGCGCATGAGCATGTTCAAGCCGGTCCGCGATACGTGAACGTGGCGCATGACGTCGGTCACCTGAATGTCGTTGCAGGCGTTTTCGCGGATGAATCGCAGCGCCTTGGCCACGCGGGGATCGCGCACGGCCAGGATGTCGCTGGATACTCGCGTGACGACGCCCGCCGGCGCGATTTGCACGTCTTTGTGGACTCTCCTCCCTTTTGACGCCATCATGGAGTGCAGAAGCCTAGCCCCCTCGAATCCGATCTGTTCCGCGTTCAATTCGACGCTTGACAACGACGGCGTCGCGAGTTGGCAGAGACACTCGTCGTTGCCAA
>DATECS010000158.1:0-21654 GCA_035286785.1 Thermoguttaceae bacterium
AAACCCGCCGCGCCCGCCGAGGGAAAAACCGAGGAAAAAACCGAGACTCCGCCGGCCGCTCCCGACCAAAAGACCGCGCCGACCGAAACAAAACCCGCGCCGGCCGCCGGCGGACAGCCCACCCCGAAAACGGACGCAAACACGTCGGCCGCGCCGGTCCGCTCGCCGTTCCATTTGGTTTCGACGAACCAAGCGCCGACTCCCGAGGCGGGTAAACCGGCGGACGCGACTCCCGCCGACAAACCGGCCGCAACGGAACCGGCGACGACGCCCGCCGCGACCGACGCCGCGAAACCCAGGGCCGAGTTCAAGCCCTTGGAGGAAGTCAAGGACGAGATCCGTCGGGAGCTGGCTCGCGCCAAGGTCCGCGATCGCATCTTGCGGGGATTCCAGCCGATCCGCGCCAATATGAGCCAGTACCACAAGAGCCGGATCGACTACGAGGCGAACAAGGAAGAAAACGACTCCACCGCCGCTCCGCCGCCAATCGACCTGAACGCCCTGGCCAATCCCGCGCCCGGCGCCCGCTGGGTCAAGAAAAAGGAGGGTTGGCGGCTCGTCGACGCCAAGGAAGCGGAGACGCTCCCGCCGGGCGAAACACTGCCCGCCGAGACGTTCGGCCCCACGCAAAAGACCAAGCTCATCACCTGGGCCGACCTCGGCGAGTTGAACATCGCCGAGTCGCGGACCGAGGGCAACCAACTGTTCATCAAGGAAGCCTTCAGCGCGACGAACACATGGCTGCCCGGCATTTCCTGGGACTTGGACGGCAACGCCTACTTGTCCTGGAAAATCGACGAAAAAGAAGAACGCGTGCCCGAGTTCGACGAGGTCCGCGACAAGGTACTTGCCGCCTGGCGATTCATCGAGGCCCGCAAGGCGGCCCAAAAATACGCCGACCAGTTGGCCGACGAGGCCCGCAAGTCCGACAAATCGCTCGCCCAATCGATCGGCGACAAACCGGACGTCGAAGTCTCGGAAACCGGTCCGTTCACCTGGATGACTTCCGGCATCATCCCAGGCTATCAATACCGGATGCGGCCTCGAATCAGCGCCGTGGAGCACGTGGAAGCGCCGGGTGACGCCTTTATGAAGACGGCCTACGGTCTCGAGGTCGGCCGGATCGGCGTGGCCATGAACCTTCCGGAATCCACCGTCTACGTCATGCGGCTGATCGAAACCAACCCCTTGGAAAGCGTGCTGATGGCCTCGTTTGAAGTCGACGACTTCGGCAAGTATTACGAGGTGGCGGGACCGGATTTCCAGAAAGCGGCCGCCAACTGGATCGAAAGCCTGAAACGCGAAGCCGGCCTGAAATGGGAACGCCCCGCGGAGCCCTTGCAATCAGACGACCGGCAATAAAGCCCGTTCCAAAAAGGGGACTGGCTCCGTCGCCCCATTAATCGCCGCCCCACCAACACGCTCGATGGCGACGGTGCCTGTCCCCCTTTTGCAGCGCCGCGCCGCGTCAGATCGACTCGATATGCACTCCCCGTCGCAGCCGCTCCGCGTGGCGGGCCTCCTGCATCATCGCGGCCACGTCCTTCACCTCGGCGATGCCCGGCACCGCCAGGTCGGGATGCGACCGGTCGCTCGACACGATCCGAATCGTGCCCACGCCGAACAGCCGGTCAATGAGCGTCTGCGAATAGGTGATGTCGTCCATGTCGATCACCTCGATCAGATCGGTCGTGTGGACCAGAATGCCCTTCTCGTGGAAGAACCGCTGCGTGGTGAGCCGATAGTGAACACCCAGCCGACGCCGGGCAAACGTGATCACGAGATACCCCCACATCGCGACCATCGCCGCCAGCACGATCCACCGGAGCGCCGCCGTGTTCCACGCCATTACGGCCAAAATCACCAGCGACAACGTGGCCAAAAGCCCCAAGATCCACGAGCCCATCATCGCCCGGCCGCAATAGCCGCCCGACCAAAGCTCTTCCTCGGCCGGCTCGCCGTTTCCCCGCGATCTCCCCATCGCCCCGCGAAATCGCTCGTTCGCCGTTCGCTCGGAGGAATCGTCTCCGGACGAGGACTCGCCGTCCCCGTCGGCGCCGGATTCGCGCGACTCCGCCGTGGAACCATCGTCCGGAGCAAGCCGTTCGCCGCATTGATGGCAAAAGACCGACTTCTCCACCACCTCGGCCGCACAGATGGGACATTTCATGATAGACGGTCCTTTTGACGGAAAAATCGCGAAAAACACACGATTCCGCCGGCCGATACGGCGTTAAAGAAATGGGCGGCACTGGACTCGAACCAGCGACTTCCACCGTGTGAGCCGCCCTTCGTCCTCGTCCGAAACCGGCCTAAAGTCACGTACTGGAAACACCTTAACACAACTGCCGTCCCCTTGCAAGTAGTTGCGAGTAGCATCGTGTTTTTGCGGTGATTATGAGTATTTTTGAGAGTACACGTGTAGGGCGTTTGCACGCGATAGCCGGAAAACACGATAGCGGTCATGCGTCGGCGCATGAAAAACCCCGCCGCCCAGTTGCCCGGGCGATGGGGTGCGCCCTTCCTATTCAAGACTGGCCAAGCGCGATGACCGGCTCGGGCAGCACGTCGGCGGCACCTCGGCCACGGGCAATGCGTGGATCTACGTAGTGTTTCAACGTGGTGGCGTAGTCGGCGTGGCCGGCTTGCCGCTGGGCTATTGCCGGATCAATCGCCGCACAGAGGGACAACGTGGTCCGTCGTAGTCGGTGAAAGAGCTGGCGGCTTGTTCGCGGCGATGGGATGCCGGCCGCTTCGACGATCTGCCGAAACCGAATCCAGATCGTGCGCCGGTGTTGGGACCACGGCCATAACATCTCCCTTTCGTTCGGCCGCGTGGCGTCGATCGCCTCGCAACATGACGCTGGCAGTGAGTACCACTGGGGGCGGTGGTTCTTTTGTTTGCGAACGAGGAGCCCTTCCCCTGACCGATAGCAATCAGCCGGCGTTTGTATCATGGCCCCGATCCGACACCCCGTCCAGTAGATCGACAACAGCAGGGACAGCCACCACGGCCCGGCCGGAATGTCGCCAACCATTCCTTCCCACCTCGCGGCGGTCGAAAAAAGCCGGTTACATTGTTCGGAGGTCCAAGCCTCGGGAGGATCGACGTCCTCGGGAACCCGCCGGACTAGCCCAAGTCGCGGCAAACGCTCGCACAAATTATTGTCGTAGGCATTTCTCCAAATCGTCAGAATGGTTTGCCTTGCGCCATTCACAGTTCTACCCCTGCGTGAACGAAAAAACGCCGTCAGAAACCGGCACAGGTCCGCTTCGTTCAATTCGTCGACTGCAATGTTTTTGCCGAGGAACGCCACCAGCATCCTGACCGTCGACCGAAGTCTACTAGCGTAGGATTCGGATACACTGATTCGGGAAGGCAGGTACACCTGTTCGAGGAACGCCGTGATGGTTATTTTACCGCCACTACGGGACGAAGGGCGAACGAGCGGAATTCCTTGCTCTTTGGCGGCTTCCTCCGCCACGCGGATGAGCTTGCCGCCGTTGGCGAAAATCTCGGGCGTCCCCGCCACCTGCTTTAGGGCTTCGGCCGTGCTCTTCTTCGCTTCCGAAAAACACAGATTCCAAAAATCACGGTGATTCTGTCGGCAGTCAAAAAGGCGATTGGTCCTAGTCCCAAGCCTCTCCGCGACTTGCTTCCATGTCATGCCGTAGGCAAGCAATCTGGTCGCGTCGAGGATTCTCTTGCGCACTTTCTCAGACATGTCATTTCGGCGAGAACACTTCGGATAGTTGTGCTTGACGCCCTTGCCGACTCCCTTTCGTTCGCCCCTTCGGTACACAAGTTCAACCTGCTCTTTGCCTCGCCATTTGAAATAAACGTAGGACGGCATCTCTCCGTCATTCCCAGGGACCAAGCGGTGCAACCCGCGAATGTGCGTCGGCGCTCCGCAAAACGGGCAACGGACGCCATGCTTGCCGTGCGGTTTCCGATGGTACTCCGTCGGAATAACGTTCTCCACGTTCTCCGTGTGCGTCATTTCACCACCTCCGCAACATCCGTGGCATCGTCCGGCTTTCGTGCCATGCCCTTCGGCGGGCGAACCAGGCCCGAGGGAACGCGGATCAGGTAGTCAAGACACTTCGACCGCACGCACGCGACGGCGATTGCCCATTGCCGGTCCCACGCTTCCACGTTTGCCGAGCGAAGTTCGATGGCCCGTTTGTTCATCGTGCGAACAACGGCGCGGGCATCTTCAAGGTGGACGTTCTTATGAACCATCCGCCCTTCGGAAAAAGACTCGGGGACGTTCCACGGATTGAGGGGCTTGAAGTCTTCGCAGACGCGGACGACGTAGACGGTGGACCGATCGGTCCAAAATCCTCTCCTGGACATGACGGCCTCCTGCCGGCCTTACGGCGCGGCAAAAAAGCCGCAGGCCCGCCGATCGTTGTTCAGGCACCAAGAAGAGTGCCCGGACGCCCTCGCGGGCCGTCCACGGTCGACGGGCTTGCGGCCTTTTTCAAACATCGGCTCTTTCCTTCTTGTCAGGTGCCTTGGCACCCATTTGAACGCCGGTTAGTCTCCCATCTTCCGAAAAAACTGTCAAGGCCCCTCAAAACGCTCCCAGGCGTCGCCTCTTGCGTTGTCCCGCCCAAGTCGCCCTCGGGTTGTCCGTCGATCCTGGTGGACGTGGCGCTCTTTGGGAGGGCTTGCGTGTCGAATCCTCCATCGTCGTTTCAATCGTTAGGGGCCTCCATCGCCTTTTCTGCCAGCGCTCGAAACTCGCGGCCCACGCCGATGGGGCCAGGTTGCCAGGGCGCACACGCCACGCGATGGTGGCCGCGTCTCAGCCGGAATCGCCGAATCCACCGATGGTGGCCTTCATCGCTGGGGACGGTAGTGGCCGACCGTCGCCGGCGCCGAAAACGTCAAGTGCCCCCTGAAAATCACTCTTACACGGCTACGCCGCCGATTCACCACGTCGGTTGCGTTGGCCGCCGCGGCCCGGTATATTTGCCCGATCATGCTAATCAATTTCCACCCGAAGCCCGGCCAGGTTCTCATCTGCGATTTCGACACGGGCTTCCGGCCGCCCGAAATGGTGAAGAAACGGCCCGTGGTGGTCATATCGAAGTGCCGCAGCCAACTGGTCACGGTGGTGCCAATCTCGACCGTGGAACCATGCCCTGTTGAGAAGTGGCACCACGAATTGCAGGGCCTATCTCTGCCGGAGTCTCTGCGCCGGAAAAGATGCTGGGCGAAGTGCGACATGGTGAGCACGGTAGCGATTTGGCGGTTGGACAGGGTGTATATCGGAAAACACCCGACAACTGGAAAACGGATGTACGTTTCGCATGTTGTGTGCCCGCAAGACCTTGCGGCGATTCGGGCGGCTATCTTGGCGGGCCTTGGCTTCACTTCTCCTTGATTCTTTGGCGAAGATAGGCGATAATTCCATTGTTCCCCTTCGGGGGCTTGTGAGACTGTGCCGCAAGGCACAGCAGGCAACGGCAAGGGCGATTGCAAGCCCGCCGCTGCCTTGATCGAAAGGCCCTGGATATTCCGGGGCCTTGTGCTTTTCTTGGGATAGTCTTTCATGCTACGGCGCTGGCCTCTCCGGCAAAGTGGTGCGTCATGTCCGCAACCGTTGTGAACACGGGTATCCCCAACTGCCGGGCCTCTGCCACTTCGATCTCCGCCCCCAACGATTCCCCGGGCAGCCGCAACACGGCGTCGGCCGCTCCCAACCACGGCAGGTCAATCTCCATCCACGTGCCGTGTGGAATCTCGCCCGCCGGATCGACGTGGTAGCTCAGGTGCGGACAGAATGGGGCGAAGCCGGCCCGGATCAATTGCCGCGTGACGCGCACGGCCGCCGCGACGTTCTCCAACACGTTGCCGCTGGATGACAGGGGACCGGACACGTAGACGCGAGGGCGTTGCATTGGTTCTCCAAATCGCAAAACGATTCTCAGGCCGATTTCTTTTGCCGGCTCTTCTCGGGTTCCACGATCGCCGCCACGTCCAGAAACCGGCAACTTGGGAACAACACCACGTAACCCTTGTCGGCGGGGATGACTCGGGCGAAACCAAGCCGACCCGCCTTCTTCGCCACTGCGGCCTTGTCCGTCACCAGGGCCAGGTGTCGCCGGGTGGCCGCCACGATCCGGCCCGATTTGCACGGGATGGATTGCCCGGCCGTGTCGTCGCCGGCGACGTGAAAGACCGCGCCGTAGTATTCTCGAAGGTCGATCACGTTAGCTTTCCAGGATTTGGAGCCACACGCGAATGTCGAGTTTACGCCACGTTTTTTGGTAACACGACACCATGTCGATGCCGATTGAATGGACGCCTTTTTCAAGGCAGCCTCGCAAAAAACGCTTCAACTCCTCGATGTTGTCGATAGCCAACGGTGTCAGGGGAAATTGCGGTTGGGATTGGATGACAAAATCGTCCATCGCCGGGACGTCCGACCACATTGGAACAATTTTGCCGACGTCTACTGCGTGGCACTTACACCACAAGATGTTCCTGTTGTCGTGCGTGAGAACGTAAAGTGGATAGTCGAACGTGAAGATGAATTGCTCGGCTTCCATCATGCGTTTACCGGACCAGAATCCCGACGCCACCGACCATTTCCTGCCGTTTCAAAACGTCCGTTTGATTCTGGACGAGGTTTGCCGTTCGCTTTGTGTTTCCGGCCTCTCACTTCATTTTAAGACGAATGCGGGGTCTAGATCCGTCCAGTTTCGATTTTTTTCCATGATGTCGAGTTGGCGTTTTACCACGCCGGCCGTCTCTTCCATGAACCTCGCTATTTCATCTAATTTGTTTTCACCTCCCATTCCCCACAGCGCGTGGGCACCAAACGTGCCGACCGAGTTGATTTTCTCCTTATTGATGTTCCCGAGACCGGGAAACTTCGGGAGCATGTCTTTCAGCCGAGAAGGTATATCCGTCCCCTCGGCCTCCGCCTTGTCGCGTGCCGATTTTGCATTGGCGACGGCGGCGTCATATTCCTTGCGGGCCTTGGCTGCGTTTGCTTTCGCCTTTGCTATGGCGTCGGAATTATTTGATTCCCGTGCAATCTCTATGTCGAGTTCGGCTTGCGTCAACGCCGCTTCGGCCGCTCGCTTTTTTTCCGCCTCCACCATTGCCTTTTGGCGTTCGCCCACCACGTCATCCATGATCCGGCCACCGTACTTGTCGAACGTTTCCCAAGCCTGCAATCTCTCCTTGCGCGCCCGTTCCAGCGCGGCCTTGGCCTCAGGGCTCAATTGGTCGTAGCCCGACTTGCCGGTGAATATGTCCGTTCCGAGAATTCCGCGTTTGCCGACCGTCTCGGGGAAGTCTTTGGCCACCGCCTCCCAGTCCCTTCGATGAAGTTCCTTTGTGCGAGGACCGTGCATGATCCGATATTGAAGCTCGGTCAGAGGTTTGATGGTAAGCCGCGTGAATTCGAGTTGGAGCCGACCGAACATATCGAGAATGGATTGTTCCAACTTCACCCAGAGTTTGCTGATATTCAGAATCAACGCCTGCCACGATCCAAAATGGCTGTTGGTCCACGTTGTGAACCAGCTTTGCAGATTGACAAATTCAAGCTGGATACCAGACGCGAGAACCTTAAAAGCCAGGTCGATTCTGCCGGCCATGATCGCGTCGCGGATGCCGCCGAAAGCCTTCGTGGCATCGGCGGCCAGGCCGGACCACACGCCCTTGAGCCAATCGACCACCTTTCCAATCACGCCGCTTGAATAGAGAAAGTACGCGCCCAGTCCGACGATCGCCGCCGCCACGATGCCGATGGGCGTCACCAGAAACGACAGCAGCCCGCCCAGTGCCGACAGGACTCCGGTGAAGAGCGTCACACCGCCGGCCAACGCTGCACCCACGAATCCGACCAACCCGCCCAGCAACTTGAACGGCACCAGCAGCAGCCCGACGCCGCCCGCCATAAGACCCAGGATCTTGCCGAACGCACTTACAGCAAGGCCGCCGGCAACAATCGCGGTGGTGATTTTCAGCGCCGAAACGATCAAACCCTTGTGTTCCTTGATCCAATCGCGTGTCGCCTTGGCCACATTGATGAACCACTCCACCGCCCCTTTCAATTCGGTGGTCAGGGACGAGCCGATAGCAACTGCCGTCGTCTTGACGGAAATCCACATGTCCTCAAGTAGATCACCAAACTCCCGAAGCCGCTTGGCTTCTTCACCGCCCATTATGAGACCGAGTGTTTCCGCCCTCTTGATCAGCGCGTCGATGCCTTGCGACCCTTCCAGCAGCAGCGGAAGCAACTCCGTTCCCGACCGGCCGAAGACTTTCATCGCCAGCGCCGCGCGGAGCGTCGGGTTTTCAACGGCCGATAGCTTATCGGCCATTACCTTCAGTTGCTCATCCGGCGTCATCTTGGCCAGCGCCGCGGCGTCCACGCCCAACTGCTCGAAGGCGGCGGCCATTTCCTTCGAGCCCGACGCGGCGGCGACGCTGTTCTTAGCCAACTGCCGGATGCCAGTCGCAAGGCCCTGGGTGCTTACGCCGGATTGCTTCGCGGCGTATTCGAGCCCGCCCAACACTTCGTGGGCGATTCCAGTCTTTTGCGAGAGAATGTCAAGCTCCGTGCCGAACGTCGCCGCGTTCTTCGCAGCGATCAACAACCCGGAAAGCATCCCGGCCGGGGAAGCGACGAAGCTCGCAATGGCCGCCAGGGGGCCCGGCAAGCCGCCTCCCAACGCCCCGCCGCCCAGCCGTGATAATCCGGCAGACCAGGCCCGCAGCTTCGTCTGCAACGATGCCAGACCCGCCGTGACCCGGTTTTGCTCCAGGTACATTTCAACGTAGGCGGCTCCGGCTCGAATGGCTCCGGCTGTGCTCATCGGTTCGGTTCCTCTCTGATTGATTTTCTAAAGGTCGCCCGGGGGCAGCCGTTGGCAAATCTCTCATAAGCGACGGCCGCCGCGCCCGGGCGGAGGCAACGGCGTTGACACGGCCAATCGTCACAACTCCGTGTCGCCGCGTTGCCTCGGTCTCAAAACGCTAACGCCGCCACGTTATTCAGACCCTTCTCGTTGATGATCTTGCCGTGGTCCAAGAGATAAAAGATTCGCTTCGCCGGCTCAAAGGCGTCGAGCGTGTAGGTTCGGCTGAATCCGATCCGTCGCCGCAAAACGTCCCCGACAACCTGCGACACAATGCTACCGTACTCTTCGGGACTGCCATAGAAACGATCGACCGGGCTCTGATTCTGCTTGTCCCGCAAAATGACTTCCGCCGCGTCGCGCAACAGAACAGCAAAGTAGGTCAACTTCCAACTTGCATCCAGCACGCCCTTTTCGGCGGCGCGTTGTTCCGGCGTGGCAAAGGCCGCGCCGGGACGCGGAGCGTCAAGAACCTTTTGGACCACTGGCGTAATCACGATCGGAACATCGATGGTGTCAACGGTTCGCCCCGCGTCGGCAAACAGTTTGCGGGCCTCTTCGATGGGCAACACCTGATCGGCCGCCGCGTCGGCAACGGCGTTGGAAAATTGCTCGGCCAGGGACCAGTAGGGCGTCAAGAGCCAGCCGTTGCTGTCGATCGGCGGCGCGGCCAGGTCGGGGCAATTCTTCCCGATGTACGCTTGCAGGTCGCTCTCCGCCACGCGGAATGGCCCGCCTTCGCCGATGCGGTTGGCCGGAAGCACGCGCCGGGCGATGAGACGCCGGACGGCCAGCGGAGTGGTCTCCAGCGATTTCGTCACGTCGTCAACGGTAAGGAAATTTGCAACGGTCGCCATGTCTTTTTTCTCCTCGAATCGACTGGGCAAGTGTCTCAAAACCGCAAGCATCCTAACCCGCGTCGCTCCTCAAGGCGATTCCGACTTTACTTTTGTAGGACGGTTTTTCCTCGTTTTTTTTGGAACGGTCCACGCCGGCACAACCTGCCGGTGACGATCCGGTTTCCGCCCGCACGCTCGACAGCCGAGATACCGCACAAGAACGCTTCCGGCCCGCCGTGAACTCGTCACGCGAATCGCCCCGCCGCAATGATCGCACTTGTCGCCCGGCATGGTTGGTAGTTCGACTGGCCCGGCCAGTACGTCATAGGCCAAATCCTTGTAGCTCTTGCCGGCCGCCTCGACAATTCGGTCGATCTCGTCGCGCGGAACCCGACCGCCGCTCAGCGCGGCGCGGACCAACCAGGCGTAACGCTCAGCCGGCGTCGTGTCCACTCGTTACCTCTCTTGGTCATTGCTCTTGTCCGACCAGTTCCACGGCCCAACGGCGTTGCACCACAGGCCGGCGCTCAACGGCAACGGCCCGATTTCATTGCTATGCACGGGCTCAACCGTCAGTAGTCGTTCGCGCTCAGCGTCGCACTCGCGGTCAAACAAATCAACCAATTCGTTGTCACACAACGGAAGGCCGTCGGGCTTTCTCGGTTTCGGTGTTTCTCTCGCGGCTTTGCCTTCCGGCGTGACTCGGTACGCGACGCGACCATGCCGGTCGCTGGCCGAATCAATCCAGCCGGCCATGATTGCCGGAGTGACTACCTGTTGAACACCGGAAAGTTTTGACGCGCACTCGGGATCGTCGTAATCTTTCATGTCGGTCAGCAGCAATTCAGAGACCAACGCACCGGCTGGGGCGATGTACAAGAGCGCGCCGACGGCGTCGAATCCATCGACGAGAGTTGTTGCATCGCACAACGCAGACGCCAACCATCGCCCCTCGTCAGTCATTCGGACGTGCCTCGCGTTAGTTCGGCCGGTTGCGGTAATCAGACCAGCGCGACGCAGTTCCGAAATCAACGCTTCACCAGCTTTGCGTTCGGCCACGCTGCCGCCGGGCGTCCATACCAGCCCAATCTGTCGAAACCGCGATTGCAATTCCTCGCGGGCCGTCGTTGCGCCCGGTTGATTCCAGTCCTCAGCACGAAACGGAGCATGGAGCGCAAACTCTCCGGCCAGCAGCTTGACCAGCAACTTTTCCGATCCGGGTAACTCTAATGGGTTGGTCATCGCAATCCCGTTGTTTTCACAATCTCTCTCGGTTGGGAGGTTTGATAGTTCCCTAATCCCTCAGACTGCCACCCCCCTAGGAAGAACCTATGTGGTGGGGGGATCCTAGCGCCGGCGGCATTGGAACCGTTTCGCCTGGCAGTTCCCACGGTGGGACGACGTTCTCCGCGCCGACCGTCGCCCATGCCAGCAGCAAGCCCTTATGGGCCCTTTCAAAGTCCTTAGCCGATCCGAACCGCCCGCCCGATCCCCAGCCGACCAACTTCGACAGGTCTTCGTACAACTCGTTGCACCACGTCGTTGACCACGGGCGGCGCGCCCGGCCAGCTTCGCGGGCGCGTTCCTCCAGGTCAACCAACCGGCGGTCGAGTTGTTTCATGCGTGCCCAAGTCATCCGCTCCAAGCCTCAAATTCTGGGTTGTGATTGAAACACGAAAACCTCGTGCGCGGTCCATCCCACGTAAGACGCAGGGGGCCGGTTTCGCCGTTTCTGTTTTTGGCCACGGTCAGGACCGCGTTGTGGGGTTCCTGCTCCGTCGGCTCGCGCCGCGACAGAAACAGTACAACGTCGGCGTCCTGTTCGATTGACCCTGATTCGCGCAGGTGGTGCAATCGCGGCGTCTCGTCGCCGTCCACCTGTCGATTGAGTTGACACAAACACAAAACCGGAACGTCGTATTCCCGCGCGATTTCTTTCAGACTGCGAACCATCCGCGCGACTTGTTGCTCGCGCGGTAGCTTCCGATCTTCGGGTTGAATGAGTTGCAAGTAATCGACGATAGCCAGCGCCAAGCCGCGTTTCTTGCGCTTGCGGATTTCGCGCCGGATTCCTGCTACGGTCAGACTCGCCCGATCGTGAATTTCCAGATTCGATTGCGATTGCGAGTTGAATGCCTGCGCGAGCGCGGCCGTGTCGTTGCCGGTTAGCCGGCCGATGCGCACCAGACGATTACTCACGCCCGATTGGGCGCAGGCCAACCGCGTCGATAGCTCGACCGCCGACATTTCGAGGCTCGCAAAATACACCAGCCGCCCGCGCGCCGCGTTGTGCTCGGCCACCTGGAGCGCGAGGCTCGTCTTGCCGTTGCCTGGTCGCGCCGCGAGAATCGTCAACTCGCCGGGGAACAGGCCACCCTGATCGTCGTCGAAAGTCGCCAACCCGGTCGGAAGTCCCGAGCCGCTCCCGCGCCGCGCGATTTCGTCGATACGGCAAGCCGCCTCGACCGCCGCGTCAGCAATCGCCACTGGCTCATGTTCGTGCTTTGTCGCGCGGACCGTCGATAGCTCCGTCTCGACTCGCTCCAAAACTTCGTCCGGCGCGCCGTCGCCCGCCTGCGCCGCCTCAGCACCCGTCATACAGATTTCGATGATCCGCCGCCGTAGTGCCAGGTCGCGGACGATCTCGGCATAACGTCGGACGTGAGACGCGACCGGGACCGCCGTAACAATTTCGTGAATCCGCGCCGCCCAATCATCGCCGAAAAACTGCCGCCGCAAGAGCGCCTCGTCGATGGGCGCGCCGCGCCGACGGGCCTCGACCATCGCGCCGTATAGCTCGCGCAGATCGTCGCCGAAAAAATGATCGACCGACAAAAACCCCAAATCGTCCAGCGCCGCCGGTCGCAGAATGACCGACCCAACCACCCAGACTTCGGCGGATCGGTCGGCGGGTAGGCCACGGTCGATGATGCTATCGCGTCGGATCATCGTGGCACCTCGTCCCTGTACTTGACCGGCGCGGCCGCCTTCGTCGCCGCGCCGTTGCCGTTCTCGAATCCGTTTCGCTCCCACGTGCGCACCGCGGCGCGCCAATCTTTCATCGCGTTGCGGCCGACGCGCCAGCCGTTGCTTTCGTAGTAGTCCAGGAACCTCTGGCAATCGACGTGGTTGTTTCTCTCCCGGCAGTAGTTCTGTACCTCAGAAATACTAGGAGGAACAAAACGAGCGGACGCGCACGCCGTTTGGTTCTTGTGTTTGGTTCTATTGTTTGGTTTGTGTTCACGTGGGGAACTAGCTGTGTCTCTGTGGGGTACTACCTTGGTTTCCGTGGGGAACTGGTTCCCGTCGGGTACTAGTTCACCTGGGGAACTAGTGGGGAACCGATAGCAGTTCGTTTGATTCCTCTTGGCGCCGCCCGATTCAACCGTGATCTCGCCAGCCGCGACCAACTCACGCAGCGCCCGATAGACGGTGGGACGTCCTAGACCGGTATCTCCCTGGATGGTCGTAATCGACGGCCAGCAGCAACCGGACCTATCCGCACGATTCGCCAGCGCGAGCCATACTACGATGCTGTAGGGCTTGAATCTCATCATCCGCGCGAGGAAACCGTTTCGGACGTGTCCTACGATCGTATTATCAGGTCGTTCGATGGGCGTCCGTTCCACGTCGGCCGGCGGCGCGCGGTTCAAGATCGCGTCCGTAGCTCTATGTGGACGATGGTTTCCGACGGGCGTTTTGGGCGGTGCATCCATCACACCACTGCCCTCAGATTCCGGCGCGAGCAAGTCGTTTTTCTGCCGCGGCCATTTCGCGTTTCCGCCGCGCAGTGATCCGCGGCGCAGGTGGCGCGGCCGGTCGGTCGGCCTTGGCGGTCAAGGCATCACAAAACCGTTGAATCGCCTCCATCGACGTACAGCGCGTAGCTCCAACGCAAATCGTTTCGAGGCGGACGCCACGGACGCCTTGTTGGGCCCAACGATAGAGCGTGGCGACGTTGGGACGCTTGCCTTTTCGGCGGCAGGGGAGACGCTTGGCCGCGTCGGTCAACGAGAATGTCTCTTCTAGAGAAATGTCGATCATCACTTTCCTCGCGTGTTGTTTTTGCGTCCCGTGTTGGGTCGCAACAGCACGCAAGGTAGCAGTCACCGATCAAGCGGCGCGCTATGTTTGCGTCAAATCCGTTTGACGCAAACTTGACGCCGCGTCTTGGGTCGTGATCGGTCCCCAAGCTAGCAAAGTACCACGGTCCTTGCGTGGGATGGGATCACAGGCACTGGGCAAGCCCAGTTTTTTGCGAAGAGCGGCACGAATTGCGGACAAATGGGTCCGTATGGTTTTTACCTCGACTTCGGCATCATGCTCCCAACCGGCGTCTCGAAGCTCATCCACGGTGAGAGTCCTTTTGGCCTCGGCCAGGGCCCTTAGCAGCTTCCATCGTATTCCGTTGACGGGAATTGTTTTGCCTTTGTAGATAGCCTTGCCAGGTTCAAAACTCCACTCGGGCGTTGTGGCGGCATCCACGAGTTCGTCGCGTGGCCGCTGGCAAGCCGGCATTGAATCCAAATTCAACTGTGTTCGCAACCGAATCAGACTTCGCTCGGCTTGCATGACAGCGTCAATGTTGGTCGGATGTAGCGTGTTCAATAGATCACCCGCGGCCGACGGCCAAAAGACCTTCTGTGGCTTGCTACAATTGCGCCGCCCCTGTGGGTCGATCACTCCAGCCGAGATTGCGCGGCATACTCGCCCCGATACCACTATCGTGGATCCATCCATGCCTCGCCGTTCCAACTCACTGCACAACACTCCTTCCGCCTGCTGATGTAGCTCAATCAATTCCATTTCGTGAACAAGAATCTCCGTGACGAAATTCTTGTTGTGGTCAACACACAATCGCGCCGCCGTCAGATATGCGGGAGAATTCGAGCCGGGCTCGCCAAATTTCAGACCGACTTCAGAAAACCCGCGCCGCACCGCATCACGCTGGAAAGAGAAATTGCCTAATTTGAACCCTAGTCGGGGAATAGGATCGACCCCAAGCGTGATCCCAAAACCTTCGACCGACACGTGAACAAGTTTGGCTTCGCAACAGAGGAACACTGTGTCACGGTGCCTGTCGATTGCCCCTATGACGGCGCGGCATTGTTCAAGATGAAGAGGGTATTCTTCCCAAAAGTCCAATGCGGTTAGCAGTCTACTGGAATCCGTCATGTTTCACCATCCTTTCTTCCGGGCGGTCGGCCGGCTGTTGTGGCGATGGTGTTTCCACAACCAGCCGGCCAACCAATGCGGGAGCTACCCGCGACCCGGCAATTTGTCTTAAATGTTACCCGATTTTCCTCGAAACCTCCATCGCCAACGTCGAATCGCGCTCCGCATAAACCTGGGTCACGTCGGCCTTGGCGTGACCCAAAATCACCTGCGCGGCCTCTAGACCGAATTCCTTGCGGAGCCGCGTTGCCGCCGTGTGCCGCAATTGGTTGGGGTGCCAGTACGGCAGTAGCATCGGTTCGATCCCCATTTCTTCGGCCTCTTTCACCCGCTCCCGATTTCCCTTGTTGATTGCCCGCCGAATCGCGTTGTTGTAGGCGTCCTTCTCATAGCGCGAGCCGGGGCTTCGCTTCGGTCGTTTTTTCCGGCGGTTGGCTTGGCTCGGCTGTACCCGGGTCTTGCGACGCGCCCGCAGGGCCGAATAGCGTCTCTCCCGCGATTCCGCCGGGGAAAAACAGTAGGCGCCGGCCGGTCGGTCGAGATAGGGCCGAAGGACGTCCTGCCCCCGGGGGCCGATACAGACGACACGCTCGCGCCCGTGGTGTTCCGTCTTGTGGGTCGCGGGCCGGTAGAGCCAAACATCGCCCGACGTGTCCACGTCGCACGGGCGGATCTGACAAACCTCCCCGGGCCGACAGCCTGTCAGCCGCTGCAAACGCACCATGTCGGCGACCACGGGCGGCAGGTGGGGAATGGTCGCATCGACCACCGCGTCATCAACCGGGCCGACGGGGGCGGTTTCCCTCGCGGCCGACCGCCCTTTTCGCAGGCCGGCCACGGTGGTCAGTGTCTGGTAGGTGGTGATCGGAACAAACTCTTCCGACACACTCCACTTGAACATGCGGCGAATCAATTCCACCTGCCGGTTGACGTAGGACCGGCAGACCCCATCCCCGATGAACGTCTCTCGCACGGCCTTGAGGCACTTCGGCGAGAACTCGGCCGCCGGGGTGTCACCGTAGAGCGTCTTGAGCCGGCGGGCCGCGACTCGAATAGCACCCAGGTGGCGGGTAGGTCGCCCGTGCTTCTGGTAGTAGCCTTCGGCAAACTGCCAGTAGGCGGCTATCAGTTCCGTGACGGTGATTCCCGCGGGGGTCGATGGGGCGGGCACGGATTCGGGAGCCGCCGCCAATTCCGCCAAGACGCGGGCGTAGGCGTCCTTCGACACGGCGGAACCGTAGATGCCCAGATAAACAAACTGCCCCCGAACGCGGACGTAGGCTTGTCCAGAGCGTTTGTGGAGGCAGTAAGACGGGACGTGAACGCGCTTCGGCATGTGCAAAACCCTCCATCAAAAATCAGGTGTGTACAATACACACTTTTCTCTGACTTCAGGCCGCAACTGCCGATGTTTGGCAGGTAATCTAACTACTGATTTCGGCGTGAGTTACAACAAATGGGCGGCACTGGACTCGAACCAGCGACTTCCACCGTGTGAGGATGGCGCTCTAACCAACTGAGCTAGCCGCCCGGGGGCACTTCTACTATTCGCGGATTTCCTCTCCAGGCTCGTTCTCGGGCAATTCAAATCGCGGGGCGGTCGGTTCGTCGCGGTCCGGTTCGGGTTCCGGCAACGAAGCGCCGTGTTCGCCCGATTCGTCCGAATAAGCCGCTCGCTTCACCTCGTCTTGGATGTCGTAGAGCCCCTTGCGGAACTCCATCAGCCCTCGGCCCACATTGCGCGCGACCTCGGGCAACCGCTTGCCGAAAAGCAAAACGGCCACGACCCCGACGATAAGCAATTCGGGCGTTCCCATCGAGGGCAGTAACGCGAAAACCGGATTCATGGAAACCATGCCTTCCACGAGTCGAAGCCTATTGTACCTTTTCGGCCCGGCGTCGCAATCCCCGGGCGAGGCTGCCGGCAAGGTCGGAATTACCAAATCAGACGGTTGCTCGAGAGGCAGGAAAACGGAGGAAACTTGGACAGCGACAATGGAGGTTACTTGTCGTCTTGAGGTGGGATTTTCTTGCCGCCGCTGTTCACGGCGCCATCCACATCGTCTTCGATGCCCTGCACGCCCTTTTTGAACTCGACAATGCCGCGGCCCAGCGACCGCATGACCGAAGGCAGCCGGTTGCCGAACAACAGCAACGCGAGGCCCGCGACAATCAGAAGCTCGAAGGGCCCGGACACACCAGGGATAAACCCAAAGAGAGAAAACATGACCGGATCCTTATCGCAACAAGACGAAATCAGGCGGGCGGTGCATCATCAGAGATGCACCCATTTGGGGGTGGCGGCATCTGGGCGGGCAATTACCCGCCTTGTCGCTCTAATTCATTGTAGTGGGCCTTCTTCGGGTGTCAAACCAACATGTACTCATCACGCTCCGCGTGATGACAAGACTCCAGCCCAGGCGACCAGCAATCCCCACGTAGCAGGGTGCTTGTCGGACCTCACGCGGAGCGTGAGGAGTACGTAGGCCCTACGGTTTGGCCGCGGTTTCCAGATAACGGGGCAGATACCGGTAGTAGACCTCCAGGCAGAGGGTGGCCAACGCTGTGGTGTATACACGGCCGCCGTAGCCGCCCCAAACCGTTTCGGGATCCCAACTTCCGGCCAAACTGCCCGAGTCGCACTGCCGCGAAACCAGATCCCGTTGAAGGGCCTCGTTCCATCGCGTCCAATGGTCGCCCTGGGCCCGATAAAGCCCCAAGGTGGAATAATACCAGTAATACAGATTAACAGGCCCCTCGCCCGGCAATTCGCCCACCAGATGGTCGGCCGCCTCCGTGGCGGTGGGGCTCTCGGGCGGCATGCCGAGTAGTTGGCGGCAAACCAGACCCTCGGCCGTCATCGAACGACTCGCCTTTTCGCCCGGCCGATAGGACGCCAGCCCCCCGTGGCTGCCCGAGGAAACGCTTGCCAAAAACTTCAACGCCCCGCGCCGCGTCGAATCGGGCGTCGGAATCCCGGCCAATTCCGCGCTACGCAGGGCCATCAATTGCCACCCCAGTTGGCTCGTGTCGCCCGTCATGGCCGGCAAATAACGCCACCCGCCGCTTCGCGGATCCTGCGCGGCGACCGTGTAGCCGATTGCCCGTCGGACGGGCCCTTCAAGCCGCGCGTCGCCCGTCATGCCGTAGGCCTCGCTCAAGGCGAACGCGGCCATCGCGTGACAATACATCGCGGCGAATTTGGTCGCATTGCCCGATAGACTGCCGTCGGCCCGTTGGTTGCTGATTAGAAATTCGAGTCCTCGCCGAACGTTGTCCTGATAGTCGCCCTGTTGGTGCGTGTGTCCGGCGGCCAGCATCGCCAAGAGCGACAAGCCGGTCACGCCCGTGTCGGCGCCGATTCCCGCCCCGCCCCGGTCCTCGCCGCCGATGCGCAGTTCGCGGCCCGCGCCGTGGCGAACCGCGTCCCAGCGTCCGTCGGGCTCCTGGTTTTCGGCCAACCACCGCAGGCCCGCGCGTACGGCCGCCTCGCTCTCGGGCGTGGCGCCTTGGCGCACGGCGCGTTGCGTCCGATCCGAAGCGACGCGATCGCGATAGATCGTCGGCACCTCGTGCGGATCGCGCGAGCCGGCGGCCGCGCCGCTCAGTGCAACCCTCGCCGGCTTCTCGCTTCCCTCGGGTTGCCCGCCGCTTCCCGATGCCGCGGCGGCGGACGCCGACGTGTCGGCCACGGCCGGGGCCGGCTCGCCGCTGGGCGTGGCCGTCGGTCGATCCGTGGCGTCGCGTACCGACTGGCCGGCGTCGGACGCATCGGCTTCTTCATCCAGCCGCGGGAGCGACGTGGGCGAATCACGCAGCACCGACGGCAGGCCGGTCGCCATTTCGTGTTCCGGCGCATCATGCACGGCCGTCGTATCTTGGCGTTCGGCCGGCCGTTCGACCGCCACGTCCACCGGCGCCGCGTCGCGTCGCTCGGCCTGGGACGCTTCAAGTCCCTCCGGCTGCCGGGCCAGCGCCGCGTTGGGCTCGATCGGCTCCATCGGCGGCGGCTCCGGCTCCGATGGGCGAGGCTCGTCCGACGCCTCGATCGGATCCTCTTCGGCGGTCGGCTCCAACAACGGCGATTCGATGCGGCTCGGCTCGGCGGGGGGCACTGTCTCAGCCAAGGCCGACGCCGCTAGCGGTGATTCGACCGCCGTGGGCTCGGGAAATTCCTCCCACGGACGATCGTCCCGCGGCACGTCGCCCGACGCTGCGTCGGAAAGCGAAATCTCCATCGTCGGCTCGCCCGACTGCCAGGGCCCCGTCGACCAAATCTGAACCGTTGTCGCATAGCCGCCCAAGAGCACGTGGGCCAAGAGCGACAGCACAAAGCACTTGCGCAACGGTTGCGACTGCCCCCAGCGAGTCCTCATGAGCACCAACAGCGTAATCGACAGCGCGGCCAGGCCCACCCAGAGCACGCCGAGAAAAAACTCGGCGCTGGTGAAGAAACCGACCACGCGATCCAACAGCAATAGGCCCATCGTCACCTCTTGATCGTCACCGGGTGGACCGACACGGCCAATTGACTGATTCCCGCGTGTTTGCAGGCATTAAGCACGGCGGCCACGTTTTGATAGGGGCCTTCTCCGTCGCCGCGGATCAGCACGCCCAACTCGGCGTACTCGCCGCGCGCCGCGGCCAGCCGAGCCGTAAGCTGTTCGAGCGTGATCGGTTCTTGGTCGAGCGTCAACGTGCCGTCGCGATAGACGTTGACCACTCGCTTTTCCGGAGCGGCGGTCAGGGCCCCGTGGTCGGCGACCTGGGGCACTTGCAACCCGATTTTCCGCTCCATTTCGGTGAATTGCGTGCCCACCATGAAGAAGATGATCAACATGAATATCACGTCGATCAACGACGTGAGATTCAAGGTGGGCGGTTCATCCATGAAGGTCTTCAGCGCCATGGCTCAACTCGCAATCGAGGTAATGGGTGTCTTCCGCATGTCTTCCACAAAAACCGACTCACGCGGCCGCCTGGTCCGATTTGCGGCGAGTGCGCGAGCCGCCGGTCCCCTTGACCGCCGCCGACGGTTGTTTCACTCGCGTGCCCATCTCCTCGGCCGAAATCAGCGGCACGAGTTCCTGGCCCAGCGCGTCGATGTCCATGATGAGCCGGTCCACGCGGCTGGCGAAAAACAGGTACGCGGCCATCGCGGGAATGGCGATGCTCAGCCCGGCCGCCGTCGTGACCAGGGCCTCGCTGATCCCCGCCGCCAGCAACTCGGGCCGTCCCATCGCGTGGCTCGTGGCAATCGCGTTGAACGCGCGGATGATGCCGAACACCGTTCCCAGCAATCCCAGCAACGGGCTGATCGTGGCGATGGCGTTCAGCACGCGCAGGTAGCGCCGCAACGTGTTGGTGACCCGTTCGCCCGCGTCGATGATCCCCTGCTCCACTTCGACGGCCGGCCGGCCCCATTTGCGCACCGCCCCGGCGAAAGCCTCGGCCACGGGACTTCTGTTTTCCTCGCACAGCTCCAGGGCCGCCTCGCGATCGAGCTCGCCCCCGCGCATCTGGTCGAGAAACCGCCGCACGAAAGGTTTTGGAATGATTCGAGCCCGCCGCAGACTGATCGCGCGCTCAAACGTGAACGTCAAAAGCAGGAAGGAACAGAACCCCAGCGGAATCATCAACACGCCGCCGCTGCGAATGATGCCCCAAAGGTTTTGCGTGGGGATCGGGCTCTCGTCGGCGGCGGGCAGGGCATTCATCTCCGCCGGCACGACCACCGGCGTCGCTCCCATGTCGCCCGATTGGGCCCGAACGGCCGCCGCGGCCAACAACGTGGCCGACAAGGCGACCATGCCGAGCATGACTTGCCGCAAGGCGCCTAGCAATTCTCGCGACACGTTTTTTCGATCGTGTGTGATTCGGTTTCGCATGGCTTTATACCGTGACAGGTTAAATGACGGGTGGGGTGGTTTCTATTGTCGCCGCGCCGCGGACGCCGGGTGTCTTTTTGCTTCACGTGCTTCGGACGTCTTGCCCGGCCCGGCCGCGGCGGCCAGCCGGTTTCTCGCTTCTTCCACGAACGGGCTCACCGGATACTGCTCGACCACGCGACGAAATTGTTTGGCCGCCTCGTCGGGCCGATTCAACCGTTCGTAACACTTGCCGGCCTGGAGCACGGCCGCGGCCTGCCAGCGTGGAAAGTCGTAAAGAATCTCGACGCGAAGATACTCGCGCAGGGCCGCTTCGTGGTTCTGCTGATGAAAATACGTCTCGCCGATCATCCATTGGGCCATCGCGGCCGTTTCCGTTTTCGCGCCCTCGGGCGATTGGATCGCGCGACGATAAGCCTGCCGCGCCGCGCTGAATTCAGCCTGGGCGGCCTCGCAACGACCCAGCAGATAATCCACTTCGTACTGCCGCTCGAATCCCGGATAGTCCCGTTGGATCGTCGAAGCCCGTTCCTCGGCTTCCTTCCATTGCTTGTCGAACGCGAAGATTTGCGCGCGCCGCAAGGGAATCATGGCCGTCCACGTCTCGCGGCGTCCCTGAACCTCGGGCATTAGCCGATCCAACCGTGCGGCGGCCTTTTCGTAGTCGTCCCGGCGATAAAGCGACTCGGCCGCCCAGAATTCGGCGACCAGATGCAGAGAACTATCGGGATGTTTTTTGAGCAGTCGCTCGGCCGAGTCCCGCACCTTGTCCCAGCGCTGGTCGGCCGCGTCGATCCGGCACGCCAGCACCAGGGCGTGTTGCTCGATTTCCGCCGAGGCTGATTTTGATTCGAGCAATTCATCGA
>DATECS010000159.1:0-4204 GCA_035286785.1 Thermoguttaceae bacterium
GAGCCGTGTTGCCCGGGGCGCTGACCCTCGAAGCGTTTTGGGATCTGTTGACCAGCGGGCAAGATCCAAAAACCGACCTGCCCGAGGGCCGCTGGGACGTCGATGCCTTCTGTGGACCCGAGGCCCAGGCCCCCTGGCGGCTTCCGCGTCCCCGGGGCGGCTACGTGACGGGTTTCGAGTACGATTGGCGCAAACACAAGATCCCGCCCAAGGAAATCGCCCAGGCCAGCCCGCTGCAATTCATGATCCTCGACGCGGTCGATCAGGCGATTCATCGCGCCGGCTATCACGAACGAGCTTTCGACCGCGAGCGAGTCGGCGTGGTGGTCGGCACCGTTTTCGGCGGCGATTGCGCGGCCGAAATCGCCGTCTGCCTGCGGCTGCCCGAGTTCCAAGAAACCCTGGCCGACCTGCTCCGCCGCAAGGGAGTCGCTGAGAGTCACATCGCCGAAATCGCCGAGTCCTACGGCAAGGTTCTTCTCAAACACATGCCCATCCTACTCGACGAAACGGGCAGTTTCACGGCCAGCGCGCTGGCCTCGCGGATCACGAAGTCGTTCGACCTGATGGGCGGGGCCGTCGCGGTCGACGCCGGCGAAGCCTCGTCGATGGCCGCGCTGGCGTGTTGCGTCGATCAACTCCGCGCGGGCGACTGCGACATGATGATCTGCGTCGGCGGTCAGCAAGACATGACACCCGTGCTCTTCGGGCAATGGTCGTCCGCGGGCCACTTCGCGCAAGGCGAAACTCGCTCGCCGTTGGATGCCCGGGCCGACGGCACGCTGCCCGCCGAAGGCTGCACCGCGCTGTTGCTCAAGCGGCTTTCCGACGCCCGACGCGACGGCGATCCTGTCTTCGGCATCATTCGCGGCATCGGCGCGGCGACCGATCCGTCCCGTGCCCGGGCCGCACAATTGGCGGTCGCCCGGGCCGAAACCGACGCCGACGTGTCGACCGACGACGTAACGCTCCTCGAAACGACCGGGGCCGGCCGAACTGAACAAGACGCCTCGCAATGGCACGGTCTGGCCGCCGCCTACGGCCGGTCGGGCCGCGGGCAGCCCGTCCCGCTCGGCACGACCGTCTCGCAACTGGGCGACCTGAGCGGCGCGTCGGGCATGGCGTTGCTGTTGAAAGCCACGATGGAGATGGACACCCGGACGATGCTCCCGGAAGTCGGCCTCGACCGGCCCTCGCCGCAACTATCGCGCCACGCAGCGGTGCTCCGCGCCCCGTCGGCCGCTCAGCCGATCGCGCCCAATCGAGAGGAAGAAATAATCGCCGGAATCCATTGCGACGGCGACGACGAACTGGCGTATCATGTTTATCTGCAACGAGGTATGAAGGTGAAATCAAATACACAGACCGGCGCTCCCGCTGGCGCCGCGAAAACAGCACCCGTGGCCACCACTTCGCAAATCGACCGCGGCGCGAGTCCCGTCGTCCATTTCGACGCCACTGCCCGACGACGCGACAAAATGCGAGAAAAGGCCCACACGGAGCCGCGGACTCCGGTGCCGGTCGCCGCCGTAACCGCGCCACCCAAGCCGCCCGTGCGTCCGGTCGTTGCGGCGGCGCCCGCGCCGCAGCCGGTGGTGACGCAACCAGAACCGACCCATCTCGACCCGAAGGAACTTGAAACGTTCCTGGTCAACTTCGTCGTCGAGCACACGGGCTATCCGGCCGAAATCGTCGAGTTGGACGCCGATCTCGAGGCCGACCTGGGCATCGACAGCATCAAAAAGGCCCAGTTGTTCGGCGAATTGGGCGAGTATTTCGACGTCCAGCCATCGGAGAATCTCTCGTTGGACGATTTCCCGACGCTCCGCCACGTACTCGACTTCCTGGCCCAGTCCCAGGGCGGGCCGACGTCGGCCGCGCCGTCGGCTGCAAGTCCCGCCCCGGCCATCGCTCCCGCCCCCATTGCGCCGGCCCCATCGGCTGCCGTCGTTTCATCCGCGCCGGCGACCGCTCCGTCCTCGCCGTCCGAAACGGCAAACTCCACGGATTCGACCAGACTCGACCCGAAGGAACTTGAAACGTTCCTGGTCAACTTTGTCGTCGAGCACACGGGCTATCCGGCCGAAATCGTCGAGTTGGACGCCGATCTCGAGGCCGACCTGGGCATCGACAGCATCAAGAAGGCCCAGTTGTTCGGCGAGTTGGGCGAGTATTTTGACGTCCAACCGTCCGAGAATCTCTCCTTGGACGATTTCCCGACGCTTCGCCACGTGCTCGATTTTCTGATCAAGTCCCAGGGGGAAACGGCTTCAGCCGCTGTCGCCCAGCCCGTCGCGGCTCCCGCGCCGCAAGCGGTCTCGCCACTGCCCGCACAACCGACGCCTCAAGCCGAGCCGACAAATAGTCTCGATCCCAAGGAACTCGAAACGTTCCTGGTCAACTTTGTCGTCGAGCACACGGGCTATCCGGCCGAAATCGTCGAGCTGGACGCCGATCTCGAGGCCGACCTGGGCATCGACAGCATCAAGAAGGCCCAGTTGTTCGGCGAATTGGGCGAGTATTTCGACGTCCAGCCATCGGAGAATCTCTCGTTGGACGATTTCCCGACGCTCCGCCACGTGCTCAGCTTCCTGGTCGCGGCCCAAGTCGAAACGGCGCCGTAAGCGGGCGGCCGCCGGCCCGTTATCCGTTGCGGCCCGCAAAACCCGGTCAGACGCTCCTCTCGTCACGGCATAACCGTTACGTGCGGCGTCGCAGTGGGCGCGGCGGGCTCCTACGCACGATGAACGAATCGGGGCCGTCCCCGGCCGCCTCCACGTCGGGAAGACGCTGGGTGCTCCCCGCGCGGAACGTTCAAAGCAATAACGGATCTAGTGCGATGGATATGAATCGCAATCAATTCTTCCTGCTCGGCGTAATCGCACTTCTGCTCGGGACGCAATTCCTCCTGACGTATGAATTCGTCGTGACGCCGGAATGCACGAAATTCCTGGCCGAGAAGACAGGCCATCCGATGTTCGCCGCCATCGACACGGCCGACCAGTTTTCCCTCACCGGCGAAACTGTGGCCCCGCCCAAGCAGATCCACCCGCCCGAGTGGCTCGGCTGGCTGTTCACCTCGGCCGGCACCGTACTCGTGCTCCACGCCATGGCCATGAAGAAACCGGGCTAACCCATCCGAGAGTCGTAAAAGGGGACTGGCTCCGTCGCCTCGATAAATGCATCCCCACGAAAACGGCCCTCGGCGACGGTGTCTGTCCCCTGCGACGGGTCATGCCGGTGGCCTTGATTGACCCAGGCCCCCTTCGATTCAATCATCTGGTATCTTGACACCCTCCCGGATGGGTATAAGATTGCAGCAGTGGGCCTTCGTCGAGTCGCCGGACCGGCGAAACACCCTTGCACTGACTGGACTGAGAGGCTATCCGAAAACGGGGACTGGCTCCCGGATGTTATGGGTAAAGCAACCAATAACCGCTAGATGTAGGGTGCCTGTCCCCGTTTTCGGATAGCTTCTGAAGCCGCCCACCGGCAACACGACAACTATTGTTCGAGGAGTCTCTTAGATGGCCGAATACCGACGGCTGACCATCGACGAAGTGGGCGACGTCACCGTGGTCCGCTTCCGCGACCAGAAAATACTTGACGACCTGAACATCCAAGAGTTGGGCCGGGAACTCTCGCGGCTGGTCGAGGTCGATCACCGCAAGAAGCTCTTGCTCAACTTTTCCTCCGTTGAGTTTCTTTCCAGCGCCGCGTTGGGCAAACTCATTACCCTGGAAAAGAAGGTCAAGGCCGCCGACGGCGCGCTGAAGCTCTGCTGCATCCAGCCGCAGACCTACGAAGTCTTCGCCATCACCAAGTTGAATCTGCTGTTCGACATCAAGGAAGACGAAACCGACGCCTTGGCCGCGTTTTGAACTCGAATCGCCTCCC
Organism: Thermoguttaceae bacterium; assembly: GCA_035286785.1. Taxonomy (GTDB): domain Bacteria; phylum Planctomycetota; class Planctomycetia; order Pirellulales; family Thermoguttaceae; genus UBA11386. The sequence goes on from DATECS010000159.1 coordinate 3,898, forward strand.
GCCATTTCCGCCACCACCATGTCCGAGCCTCGCTGGATTTGGCAATGCGACCACGTGATCCCCAGCCAACCGGGGGCGGGTCGCAACATCCGGCAAGACGTCCTTCGGCAACTCCATCAGGCGAACTGGGGCCAGCACGACGTCTTCAGCATCCACCTCGCGCTGGAAGAGGCCCTGGTCAACGCCATTCGCCACGGCAACGCCCTGGACGCAACCAAGCAAGTCCACGTGCGCTGCCGCATGTCGGACAATCTCATGCAGATCGAGGTAGCCGACCAAGGCGACGGATTCAATCCCAACAGCCTGC
>DATECS010000160.1:0-13766 GCA_035286785.1 Thermoguttaceae bacterium
GTCCCCCTTTTTCAACGAGCTGCTAGGGGGGATGATGGAACGGCATCGCGTCAGGCGCCGTGCGTACGGGAGCCGGGGGTGGCGGCCACCTTGCCTGACGCCGGATGCCCTGGAACAATAGGAAGTGAACCCCTCGATGGGAAATCCCGGCAACAAGAAAGCCCCGCGGCGGCCATGTTTGAGATTTTCGAGCACACGGCCGATTTGGGCATTCGCATCGAGGCCGATTCGTTCGCCGCGCTTTTGGTCGAAGCGGCCAAGGGGCTGACGTCGGTCCTGGTCGCCAATCCCGAGGCGATCGAGCCGGCCCGCGAAGTCGCGTTGACGATCCGCGGCAGCCAGCCCGAGGAATTGCTCGTCGATTGGCTCTCGGAGTTGCTCTACCGATTTGGGGCCGAGCATCTGCTTTTCGCTCGTTTCGAGGTGACGCACCAGGCCGACCACGTCGCGGCGCGGCTCTGGGGCGAGGCGATCGACCCGGCCCGGCACCGGCTGGACACGGAGGTCAAGGCGATCACCTATCACCGGCTGAAGGTCGAAGAGCACGAGGGCCGCTGGCGGGGCGAGGTGATTGTGGATTTGTGAGCGGGCAGCGGGCAGTAGGCTGGATAGCCGCAGGCGGAAGCCCGCGGAGACAGTTGTTAGGAGTCAGGGAACAGGGACACCAAGTGCATGAAGATTATTCACCTTGTCGCTGGGGCCGGCGGAATGTATTGCGGGAGTTGTTTGCAGGGGAACACGCTTTGCGGCGCGTTGCGGCAGGCGGGCCACGACGTTTTGATGGTGCCCGTTTATACGCCCGTTCGCACCGACGAGCCGAACGTGGGCGAGCGGCGCGTCGCGATGGGCGGGCTCAACGTGTTCTTGCAGCAGCAATCGAGCCTGTTTCGCCGCGCGCCGCGGTTTGTCGATCGGTTGCTGGACCATCCGGGCCTGCTCGGCCGGTTGGGCGGGGCGACGCGGCCCGAGCGGCTCGGCCGGCTCACCGTGTCGATGCTCCGCGGGGAGCAGGGCAACCAGCGGAAGGAGCTCGATAAACTGGTCGCGTGGCTGGCGGCCGAGGGGCGGCCCGACGTGATCCACCTTTCGACGGCCCTGTTGGTCGGGGCGGCCCGGACGCTCTCCGAGCGGCTTGGCGCGCCGGTGGTGGCGACATTGGCGGGCGAGGACTCGTTTGTGGAACGGCTGCACGAGCCCCACCGCACGGAGGCCCGGGAGGAATTGCGAGCCCGATGCGCCGAGCTGGCCGGGCTGATCGCCCCGAGCGCCTACTACGCCGAGTTCATGGCCAATTATCTCGGGCTGCCGGCCGAACGGATCACGGTGATTCGGCCGGGGCTGAATCTTGAGGGTCATGCGATTCCGGGCCGGCGGACGTCCGTGGGGGCTGAAGCCGAGGCGGCCCGCGAAGAAGAACCCTCGACGGAAGAACTGCCCGGCGACGAACCGCCCGACGACGAGCCGGCGGGCGACGAGACAACGGGCGACGAGCCGCGCACCGGGCGCGAGGACGTCATCACCGTCGAGCCGGAGCCCGTCGTGCCCGAGCGGCGGGCAGTGCGGGTTGGTTATTTTTCGCGGATTTGTCCGACGAAGGGGCTGCACCAATTGATCGAGGCGTTCCGCGTGTTGCTGCGCGATCCGACGCTGCCGCCCGTGCGGTTGGTGGCGGCCGGTCATCTGGGACGCGGCGATCGAGGCTATTATCGTCAGATCCGCCGTCACCTGGCCCGGCGGGGGCTGGCCGCGTGGTTCGAGTATCGCGGCGAGTTGGATCGGCCGGGAAAGATCGCGTTTTTGCAGTCGATCGACGTTTTGTGCATTCCGGCCACGCGGCCCGAGAGCCGCGGGCTGGCGGTGCTCGAAGGCTGGGCCAACGGCGCGCCGGCCGTGCTGCCGGACCACGGCGTTTATTCGGAGCTGGTGGCGGAGACGGGCGGCGGGCTGCTCTACGAGCCGAATCGGCCGACGGCGCTGGCCGCCGCGCTGGAACGGATGATCCGCAATCCGGCGTTGGCCGAGCGCTACGGCCGCCAGGCCCAGGAGACGGTCCATCGTGAGTTCGACGCACGACGGGCGGCCGAGCGGATGATCGAGGTGTATCGGAAGTGTGAAGTGTGAAGTGTGAAGGGTGAAGGGTGAAGGGTGAAGGGTGAAGGGTGAAGGGGGCGGTAGAATCACACTGTTTTGGGTGGTGATGATTGGGGCGGGAGGCGGGGGATGAGTGGCGGGGGAAGAGAAAGGTTGATCCGCGAGATTGGCGTTGTCAGGCACGGAGTGGCTGACCTACGGGTTTTTGTACGCCGGGGAAAAATGGTCAACGTGAGGCCCGTGTACAAAAATGGATCGCGGCGACGCTGGTGGCCGAGAAGTTGGCTAGCGACAAGGAGTTACGGCGTGTAGAATCGTCGTAAGTGAGTGTTCAACAATTCGAGTCGAAAAGTGAAACAATGGACGGTGGATTTTGCGGCAACATGTTGTGGGAGAAGGGGTTGCGTGGAGAATTCGTGGTTGAAATCACTTCGGTTTTGGAAGGGGAAATGGTTGCGTCGATTTGGCGCGGCTCGGGGGTGATAAGTGGTTGTGGGGCATGAGTTTGGGGACGGGGGGCGGGGGACGCGGGGCGACGTAAGGTCAGGTTGCCATGATGGCAATTGCCGTGTTTTGAGGTGGAATTGTCGTGATGGCAATTTGGGGGCGCGGATGAGGGGGAGGAGAGTCGAGAGCCACGAACGAGACGAAGCGTGAATTAGGTGAATTAGGTATTGTGTCTGGAATTCTGGGATTCCCGAAATTTATCCATCGCCGCAACCGCTGCCACAACAATGGCCAGCAGTACGCCCGTCGCCAGTCCGGTCGCCGCCCAACGGGCCGAGTCTCGAATGAGGTACTTCATGGTCGGTGCTGCATTTGATGGAGTTGGCAACGGCATTCACAGGGTCCACAACGTAACAAGCCGCTCCCGATACTGCATCGCTGGCAAGTCATCGGCATGGGCTTGCCCACCATTGAACTCTACCTTTTCGCGCCAGATCGCGACCCTTGTCTTTTGTAACTGCCGTCCCGACGGTAGTTTGCGCTCAGACTTCGGCCAGACGGCAGAAAGTGGCCCAGACCATCGCAACGGCGCGAAGAACCAGCCCCCAAAGATCCTCGGACTCGCAGGCGCAGAGTCGCGCCGACTCATTGACTACACGCGGTGTCGTCTTCTCAACAACAGCGACATCGCGAGGACAAGCAGGACCACGGAAATCGCCGGTTCCGGAACGGCGGCGGCTTCCGTCCCATGTGATCCCCAGTTGGCGGCCAGGATCGAGGCGTCGGCCGCATTGACAAACCCATCGCGGTTGAAGTCGCCATCGGCCGGACCATTGCCCACGGCCGTTCCCCAGTGCGAGGCCAGCACGGCGGCGTCGGCGGCGTCGACCACATCGTTGCCCGTGGCGTCGCCGGGAATCAGGTATTGCCGCAGGGCATAGGTCAGGGCGAGCGTCGGCGCTTGGCCAAAGAGAGACTCTTCCATCGAATAGAAACCTACTTGATTCCCCGTGATTGGATCGAACGCCACAAGACCGAGGTACGACGTCTCGCCACGGACAATGGAATCGATGAAGTCGGCGTCCAGATCGATGGTGATTGGATCCAACGCGGTAATGAGCGCGCTCTGGCCAATCGGCATGGCGGTCTGCGTCGGATCGGCCGTGCCAATGACGCCGTCACCGGTGTATCCGTAGATTTGCAGGCTTGGGTAAATCGTCGGACTGTTTGAGAACAGGTTGATATCCAACTGGAGCGTGGCCGATTCGATTATCACACTCTCGGGGATGGCCGAAAGGTCGAATTCCATGACGGCGCGATTGTATTTGTTTGCCCAGGAAATCTGCTGGGTGAACAGATGGGTGTCGCCGTCGGTGACCGTGAAGTGGACGCCGTCAGACGAGACGGCATTGAAATCGACGGTCGGCGTCATCGCAAGCTCGCGGCCCAGATCGCAGGTGGCGTAGTAGAGGTCTCTGCTGTCGTCGGTGAAGAGGACGTGCATCCTGTTGCTGCCGTCGATAACCACGGCTTCTGTCTCCGGACCGCTAATCGTGCTGGTCCATTGCGCGATGTTTTGCGTGGTCCATCCGGCACCGTTCCAGGCGGCGTGTTTCAGGGTGTCGAGCGAGGAGCCAGGGTAGATGCGGCGGTACACCACGTGCGGACGATCGAGCAAATCAATAGCGATCGCGCCGTCGTCCGACCAGTCGTCAATCACTGAACCCGTGGACCAACTGCCGCCACTGAACACCGCGTGGGTCATGTAATTGAAGTCCTTCGCGTAGCAAAGGTGCAGGCTGTTGGCGGAATCAAATACCATCGAGCCGTCCAACCCCGTCCCGATCGTCTGAGTTTGAAAAGAGCTTCCCGTCCAACGAGTGTGCTTGATGGAGTCGACGTCGTAGTCGTTCCAGAGGAAGTGGGGCGTGTCGCCATCGCCCATCGCGATGCGCACGTCCTGGTTGACGAATTGAAAGGCTGGATTCGACAGGACGGTTTCACTGGTCCAGACGGATCCGCTTCGGTACGCATGGCGCAATGTCTGCGCGGCCGTGTCTTTGTAGGCGATATGGGGGCGATCCTGCGAGTCGAAATCGAGCGACATGAACCGCGGATTCTCCGCCGGACTCGTCGGAAAGGACGACGTCTCCCACGTTCCGGCATCCGTGCGGTGCGACAGAGCCAGATAGAACTTGCCGTTCTGGTACAGCGTGAACGCCACGTACGGCCGGCCGGTACTGTCCAACGCGAGCGAGTAATGGGAACTCAAACTGGGATACTCGGAGGACCAGGACGAGCCGTTGTATTGGCCGTACCAGAGATTGGCGCTGCTACTGGTGTAGCTTGCCCCGTGGACCAGTCCAGTTGAATCGACCTCGACCTCGACTGGCCTGCCGCAATCGCCGGCAACAGGGATATGCGTAACAGTCCACGTTTGCCCGAACGCCGCGCCGGCCGTGGCGAGCGCCGCGACGAACGCAACCAAGGCGACCAGAGTTCGAGAAACAACACCAACGCGATTGCGGACGGTCATAGTCTGCCTCTATCGAGTCGGAAGAAGCCGTCGAGTCCCGGGCGACCCACAGCACCCGCCAGGTACACCGACAAACAGGGTGGCACACATTGTAGACTGCCCGAGCAGTTATGTCAACGATTTGTCGTCGCGAGATCGCGCGGCTAACGTGTGCCGGGGGAGATCGGGGGACACAAACCGATTATGGCAGGATAGGCAACTGACTCCTCCACGCGGCAACACGATCCACGGCTCGGGCGTGGTAGTGGTCAATCCGGGCGACGGGAAGTATTATCTGCGGAGGAATTCGGGGAATTCGGGGGACACATTACCTGGGGGGAATTCGGGGGACACATTACCTAATTCGCGGCTTTTCTTGTTCGGGGTTTGCGTGGTTTTGGCTTTGGGCCGGGTTTCCGCCGTTTCAAGACGCGACCGACAAGACCTTCCAAACGATCCAAGAAGGACGAACTCCCCAGCGGCCGACCGGGAATCGGCCGGAATCGCAAGTCCGTGTCAGAATAACAATGCCAACAACGGCTTGCCCATCTTGCCAATATCGGACCTGTCCCGTTTTCGTTCCTTCCCGTTTTCGTTCCGTCTGTCCCGTTTTCGTTCCGTTTTCGTTCCCTTAGGTAATGTTCCCTGGGCTACTTTCCCACCGCCGGGCCGTCGAGTTGCAGGGCGACGATCGTATCGACGTCGTTTCTCGCGTCGTCCGCCAAGGTGATGGTGATCGACTTGTCGGTCTGGGCGACCGCAGCCTTGCCGCCGGTAAGGATCTGGTGCGACACGATTTTCCGGTCAATCGGCGGCAGCACGAGCGGGGTTTTTCCGCCGTCGAGCACGTGGACGTAAATCGTCCGGTCGCGCCAGGTGGCAGCCCCCCACTGGCCCGTTTGGAACGGCCCGCCCCGGGTGTCGTAGATGGACTCGCCGTATTTGGCCAGCCAACGGCCCATTTCGCGGAGCCGGTCGGCCTGGCGGGGCTCGATGCGTCCATCGGGCATGGGGCCGACGTTGAACAGCAGATTGCCGTCGCCGCCGACGACCCGGACCAGCGTCTGAATGCACTCCTTGAACGACTTGATGCGGTCGTTGGGTTTCCAGGACCACTGGGTGCCGATGGTCATGCAGGTTTCCCAGGGCCGCGTGGTGTCCATGTGGCCGATCTCTTGCTCGGGTGTCGAATTGTCGGCCGGGACGCCCGCGCGGTCGTTGATCATCACGCCGGGTTGCAACTCGCGGCACATGTTGACCAGCGCCGCGCCGTCCCAGTCTTTCTCCTCGCCGGCCAGCCCGTCGAAGAAGATCATGCTGACCTTGCCGTAGCCAGTGAGCAGTTCGCGCATCTGGCCGTGCAGATACTCGAGGTATCGCCGGTGGCCGTCAATGCCGTTCATGTAATCGGGATGGCGCCAGTCGACCGGCGAATAGTAAATGCCCCAGAGAATGCCTCCCTCGTGACACGCATCGGCCAACTGGCGGACGATGTCGCGGCGGTAAGGCGACTCGGGGCTGGTGATCTTGTAGTCGCTCAGCTTCGTGTCGAAGTTGCAGAACCCGTCGTGGTGCTTCGTCGTGAACACTAGATACTTCGTGCCCGCGTCCTTGGCGATCTGGACCCACTCGCGCGCATCGAACCGCGTCGGGTTGAACTTCTTGTAAAGACTGTCATAGACCTCGACGGGCACCTGGCCGGAGAGAATATTCCAGTTCCAAGGGATCCCCCGGCGATAGCCGCCGCGCGACCAGCCGATCTCGGTCCCCTGAACGCTCACCGAGCCCCAATGGACGAACAGGCCGAACTTGAGTTTGCGCCACGCGGCGACGTCCTCGGGCGAAGCGGCCGTAACCGCTGGCCGCGGCTTGCGCCAGGATCCGATCGGCAGAATCCCCCCGACTCCGGCAGGCTGCCACGGCTCGTCGGAGGCCGATTGGACGGGCTTAGCCGGCTTATCAGCCTCGGCCGCCACAGTGCCCCCGGCCATGCCGACAAGAACCAGCCCGACGACCATCCAGCCAATTGACAAGGCACGTGTTCTCTCTATCATGATTTCTCCTGTGCGCGGCCGTGGGTCTTGGGTCGGCCAATCGGTTGAACCGGAACGAATGTACTGAGTAACAGCGACCATTATGCACCACTGCACCGGGCCGCGCCAATACCTGGAGCGGAGCCGAGAGAGGATTGATCAGCGGCCGGCCCACCTTCGCGACCGAGTCGCTTCAGCCGACGGGGACAGAGCCGACCGGGACACAATACCTAACCATTGGCAATTTGGGAGAAGACTGGTAGTTTCCGCCCAATCACGTCCACCTGATCGCGGCGCCGAAGACGGAGGACGGCTTGCGGCGAGCCATCGGCGAGGCGTCCCACCCTACTTCTTCTATTCACGCGGAGTCGCGGGGGGTGGAGGGTTGGTTGTCAGGCACAGCCTGACCTACGGGAGTGGTTCGTTCCGGCTCACTAACACGCGGTCGATGCGCAGGGCGTCCATGCGGACGACTTTCAGCGTGAAGTCGGACCATTGAATGCTGTCGCCGGCGGCGGGCAGGCGGTCGAGGAGGGTTTGTATCAGGCCGCCGACGGTGGTGACTTGCGGCGGGCCGGCCGAGGCGAGTTCGGGGCGGCCGATCGCTTCGGCCAGATCGCGGAGGCGGGTGGCGCCGTCGACCAGCCAGCTTGCGGCGTCGCGGCGGACGATCTCCTGCTGCTGGTCGCGGTGTTCGTCGTGGATGGCGCCGACGAGTTCCTCGAGCACGTCCTCGATCGTGACTAGGCCCTCGGTGCCGCCGTGTTCGTCGAGGACGATGGCCATTTGGGTTCGCTTCTCGCGGAAGAGGGCCAGCAGTTGGTCGAGTTCGAGCGTCTCGGGCACGAAGAGCACGGGGTGGAGCATCTTGCGCACTTCGATCGGCCAGCCCATGTGGAGATGGCGCAAGAGATCCTTGTTGTAGATGAAGCCGACGACGTGGTCGAGGTCGCCTTCGTAGACGGGCACGCGGGCGAAACCGGACATGGCGGTGGCGCCGACCACTTCGTCGGCGGGCGTGTCGGCGTCCATCGCGTCGATCTCGACGCGGGGACGCATGATCTCGCGGGTGCTGATGCGCGACAGGCGGGTGCCGCGTGTGATGATGCGTTCCTGGTCGGTGCTGATCTCCTTGGACTGGCGGGCCAGGCCGGCGAGGCCCGTGATCTCTTCGAGGGTGGCCAACGGCGTCACCTGGACTCGTTCCCAGCCGAAGAGCCGATTGACGCCGTGGACGAACACGACGATCGGGCGCATCACTTGCACGAGGAGCGTCAACGGCCGCGCGGCTAAGACGGCCACTTGGCGGTTGTAGTGGACGCCGACGCCTTTGGGCAGGATTTCGGTGAACTGGAGCATGAGGAAGGTGAAGATGAGCGAGAAGACCCAGAGCCAGCGGTCGCCGAACACCTCGTGGAACTGGGCACCGGCCACCGAAGCGCCGATGGTGTGGGCGGCCGTGTTGAGGATGAGGATCGCGGCGATGGGGCGTTCGATATCGGTTTTGAACCCGCGCCAGATGGCGCCGATTCGCGGCCGTTTGAGCGAGATGGAGGCGATCTGGCCGGAGGTAAGACTCAACAGCGCGGCTTCCATCAGCGAGCAAACGGCCGAGACGGACAGCGCGACCAGGACGCTCACCAGCAAAATCATCATGGCGTTGGACCTCTCAAGAAATGCGAGGCACGGCTCCGCAGGCCCTGTGTTTTTCGCCTGCCGCCGCTATCAGCCTGTTGAAAAAGGGGGACAGGCACCTCACGGCAAACATTTTTCGCGGTGTTCGCGCGGTCAGTTCGGAGCCAGTCCCCCTTTTTCAACAGGCCGCTATACCATCCAGGTGACGAGCCAAAGGACGACGAACACGCCGGCCATTAGCCCGGTGATCCACACGGCGGTGTGCAGGGCATGGCGAAGAATCAGGTTGGTTTGCTCGTGTCGGGTGGCCGCGTAGACGAGACTCACCGCGACGATCAGCGGAACGGCGTACCAAAGATCGCCGGGGCCCAGGGTGGCCAATAGGAGATGAGCGAACATGGCGAGCGGTTCCTCTTTGTCGGATAATTTTTTACCACGGAGACACGGAGATTTTTTGGAACCACAGATGGACACAGATGGACACAGATAAAAAAGAACGTGGGTCAGGATGTGCCTGACAGACGTATGATCAGGCATTGTCAGGCACAGCCTGACCTACCTTTGCTACATCTGTGTTTATCTGTGTTCATCCGTGGTTCCCAATCTCTTTGTGTTTTTTTACGGAATCCGTGTCGAGGTGGCGGGCGGGGCTTTTTCTTTCTTTTCTTCTTCGTCTTCCTTCTTGCCGGGGGTGGCGAGGATGACGGGGCCGGCCCAGGCGTCGAGGATCGCCAGGACGTTCAAGAGGCCGGCAATGGCCGTGTAGATTGTGCCGAGTTCGAAATAGCGGGCCAGGCGGCGGTGGATTTCATCGAGGGTGACGCGGCCGGACGGGTCGTCGGGGCCGAGCCGGGGCGGCGCCATGAAGGTGCCCAGCGGCTCCTTGCCGCTTCGCACGCGGATGGCCTGGACCAGCGCGGGAGCGGCCGGCAGCCCGACGCCGATCTGGCAGAAATAGTAGAGCCGTTTTTCCTCGGGCTGCCACATGACGTAGACCACCCGGCCCCAGCCGACCGCGCGGTCGCTGCCCAGGTAGAGGCCGTAGACGAACGTGCCCATGATGCAGACGAAGAAGAGGACGGCCTTGGCCCAGCGGCCTTGATAGGCGTGGCCCAGGCCGGGGATCAGCCAGGCCAAGAGGGCGGCCAGGGCGGGATCCTTCAGGGGGATGGAGTGAGCCGTTTCGTCGGCGAGGTCCGATTTCTGGCTGGTCGAGCGGGCGTTTTCCATGTCGTGGCGTTCGTTCCCGGCTTGGAGTTCTTGGACGGTTTCCCCATTCTACCGCCGTTGGCGGGGATTGCCAGGGGAGATTGCGAGGGAAAGAAAAAGGGGACATTCTACTTTTTCTCTTGCGGCCTACGCATGAGACCGTGATGTCTCGGAAAAAGTAGAATGTCCCCTTTTTCTTCGATGACAGACAGCAGGACCACGGCGGCGAGCATCCGGGCGATCCAGCCGGCGAAGAACAGCCAGGCGAAAGCGTCCCAGGCGACGCCCCAGGGCAGTTCGAGGGTGACGTATCGGAGGCGATCGTGAAGCGCGCCGCCGGCGATGGTGCTGGCGGCGTAGCACAGGCCGGTGACCGTATAATAGGCGGCGATGTAAGGGAGGTTTGCGTCGCGGGGCGAGAGTTTCAACATCAGGTTGGGCAGGGCCACGTTCAGGCCGGCGTAGGCGATCCACACGAGCCACGCGCCGGCGATCCACCAGGGATGGGCGGGCGAGGCCATGAGGTAGAACAACGGGCCTTGGGCGACGAGCAGGAGGCTGACCATCAGGACGGGCCGGTTGCCCAGGCGGTCGGCCAGGCGGCCAGCGGCGGGACTTACGCCCCACTGGCCGATTCGCATGGCCGTTTTCAATGCGAGGACGACCAGGACGCCGAACAGTAAAACCTTCGCCGTGTAGAGCATCATGGCCGATTGGGTGATGCCGTTGAAGAACGAGAACCAGCAGCCGAACAGCAACAGGCGACGAAAAGAGGCGTCGGCAAACGGAAGAAAAAGGGGATAAGTCCAATTATGGACGGGCCTGTCGGCTCGTGGGAGAACACGGCGACATGAATAATTGGACTTATCCCCTTTTTCTTTCACGCGAGGCATGGCCGCCAGGGGAACGACCGCCGCGAGCATGAACGCGACGCCCAGGAGCATGGGCGGGACGTAGGCGAGCGACGTGGGTTGGTCGGGCCGCAGCGCGTGTTGTCCCCAGACGTAGAGTCCGGCGGTCAACATGCCGGCGGCTTCGCCGAGGACCATCCAACGTTCGCGGCGACCGAGGAATCGGCCTCGGACGCGCAGGGGAACCAGGTCGGCCAGCCAGGACCAGAGAGCGACGGTGGCCAGGTATTGGAACAGATGATAGACGCACCAGAGGATAACGAGCGTGGCCAAGGACGCGACGGGCGAGGCGAGTCGGCCCGGCGCGGCCAGAAACGGCAGCAGGGCCAGCAGTAGGAGACTGACGACGAACGCGCGGAGGCAAAACTTCTTGCGGCTGCCCGAGCGCTCGACCAGCGCGGGAGCGGCCATGCGGAGCACGCCGACGAGACTGGGGGCGGCGAGGATGAGGCCCGTGCCGAGGCCCAGCGCCGGGGCGTCGAGTTCCAAGGCGAGGTAGACGACCAGCGGGGTGCTGGCCAAGCCGTTGCCCAGGGCCCAGAGCGCGCCGTTCCAGTAGGCCATCCGCCGCCCACGGCGACGCGCGACGATCGGTAATGGGTAGGGCGGGACCATCAATCACCTTTCGCCATCACGCCATCAAACAGGAGGATAGACATTCTTGTCTGTCTTCCTTCTCGTTGATCTTTTCTCCGCGAGGATTCCATGGACGGCCGTCATGAATTGGAGGCGAAGGCGTGGATCCGATGCAGGACAGACAAGAATGAATGTAAGACAGACAAGAATGTCTGTCCTCCTGGTGATTTTTCGGGAAAGCGATAAAAAAACCCGGCGGAGCGAGGGGCCGTTTGGCCGGTCGCTCCGCCGGGGGTAGCATACTCTTTCGTGCCGCGGCTCGGCAAGCGGGCGGTCGGCGGAGTGGGTTGCGTTTTTATCGTCGGGGATTTTTCGTCGGGCTTCCGCCTGACGCTATTATCTGTTCTGCCCTCTGCCTACTAAACGTCATAGTAGAGGCAGAATTCATAGGGATGCGGTCGTAGCCGCATGGCGTCCACCTCGCGTTCGCTCTTGTACCAGATCCAGGTGTCGATGACGTCCTCGGTGAACACGTCGCCGCGGAGCAGGAACTCGTGGTCGGCACGCAGCGCGGCCAGGGCCCCTTCGAGCGACGGCGGGGTGGTGGGGACGTTTTTCATTTCCTCGGGCTCGAGGTCGTAGATGTCCTTGTCCAACGGTTCGCCCGGGTCGATCTTGTTCTGGATCCCGTCGAGCACGGCCATCAGCGTGGCGGAGAAGGCCAGGTACGGATTGCTGCTCGGGTCGGGACAACGGAATTCGAGCCGCTTGGCCTTGGGGTTGGCGCTGTACATCGGGATGCGGATGGCCGCCGAGCGATTGCGCTGCGAATAGGCCAAGTTGACCGGCGCCTCGAAACCGGGCACCAGACGCTTGTAGCTGTTGGTCGTCGGATTGGTGAAGGCCAACAGGGCGGGAGCGTGTTTCAGGAGTCCGCCGATGGCGTAGAGGGCCATGTCGCTCAGGCCCGCGTAGCCGCTTCCGGCGAACAGGGGCTCGTCGCCTTTCCAGATCGAAATGTGGGTATGCATGCCCGAGCCGTTGTCGCCGAACAGGGGTTTGGGCATGAAGGTGACGGTCTTGTTGTGCCGGGCGGCGACGTTCTTGACGATGTACTTGAACATCATCAGGTCGTCGGCCGTTTTGACGAGCTTGTTGAACTTGAGGTCGATTTCCGACTGGCCGGCGGTGCCCACCTCGTGATGCTGGCACTCGACTTCGAGTCCGCAGTCGATCATCGTCTGCATCATCTCGTTGCGGAGGTTCATCATCTGGTCGGCGGGCGGGACGGGGAAGTAGCCTTCCTTGTAGCGGAGCTTGTAGCCGAGGTTGGGATGCTCGTCGCGCCCGCGGTTCCACTCGCCTTCGACGCTGTCGATTTCGTAGAAGCCGCCGTAGGGCTGTTGATCGAACCGCACGTCGTCGAAGATGAAGAACTCGGCCTCGGCGCCGATGTAGCACTCGTCGCCGATACCGGTGCTCTTCAGATAGTTGATCGCCTTGCGGGCGACGTTTCGCGGGTCGCGGCTGTAATCCTCGCGGGTGATCGGATCCTGGATGTTGCAGATCATCGAGAGGGTGGGCAACTCGGTGAACGGGTCGAGCGTGGCCGTCTCGGGCTGCGGCACGACGATCATGTCGCTTTCATTGATGGCTTTCCAGCCTCGCATGCTGGAGCCGTCGAATCCCAGACCTTCCTCGAAGACGCTTTCGTCCAGGGCGCCGGCGGGAATGGTGAAATGTTGCCAGAGGCCGGGAAAGTCCATGAAGCGCAGGTCGATCGCTTTGACGTCCTTCTCCCGACAGAGAGCCAATACTTTTTTTGGAGTCACCGACCCCTCCTTTCGTGTGGGAACGTGATGGTGGAAGGAGCCCACGTTGGGTCCTGAATTTTGCTCCTCGGAAACCGGAAAGGCCCGGCCGAGTCGATGTCCGACGTTTCGGTTACTCGATTATGCGCCATGGTTGAGGGTTGAATTGACTCGAACCATGCAAAGATGGTACCGGGACTAACGCCTGCTGGACGAAGCGTCGAGGTAACCTGATTATTCAGAATAGGTTACGGAGAATCGACGGCATTCGATGGTTCTTGAGGCGAGGGTTGGTATTGCACAAGATTTAGGCAAGGCGTGGTGCGCCAGTGGGCACGTCTTGCTACCAATCCTGCGGCGCCATCTCGATTACGTTGCCCACCGGGGTGCGGTCGGCCAGTTGTTCGAGCTTCCGGCGGTAGGTCTCATGTTGGGGGGTGAGCGTGCCCGGCGGGATTTTGGCGAGGACGGATCGGGCCTGGGCCGGGCGGTGTTGGCGCAGGAGGATTTCGGCCAGCTTCAGTCGCACCAACGGGGC
>DATECS010000161.1:0-13660 GCA_035286785.1 Thermoguttaceae bacterium
GCATTCCTTGAGCCCCACCCACACAGGTGCATTGCAGTGGTGCTCGGGGTGCTAATCAACCACGATACCGAAATCCCTATTTTTCCGCAGATTTTTGCGATTCTGGCAGCCAAAAAATGTGGGTAAAGACAAGGTCGCGACACGGCCTACGTGTACTGCCCCCACCGGGCGCAAAAGGAAACCCGGCTCGCAAGCAAGGATATGCCACGGGGCAATCCTTGTTTGCGAGCCGGGTTGATGCGCGTTTCTCAATCCCAACGATCCGCGTGCCGAACGTGTACTGGCGAACGGTCGTCCATAATGGACGGCCGACGCGACGGATCACGGGGTATCGCCGCCGGGTTGGTTCGCCGGCGCGGCGGGCGTGGTGGCGGGCACCAGCGATGCGCCGCCGCCACTCGGGGACAATCCTCCCGGCGGCGGAGGCGGAATCTTGTCGGGCGCGGTGACTTTGGCGCCGCCGCCGCTGTCGCAGCCGATCGCCATGCCCAGCAACAACGTACTCAACGCGACCATTCCTCGTTTGAACATCTTTTCACATCCTCATGGTTAGAAGGTTCAACCGTTTCAAAAAAGTCTTTCTATCCCGGGCTACTCAATGTCCGCTTCTCGGCCCTCGGCGATACCCGTCAGATAGACGAAGGTCTTCTTGTCGATCGTCTTGATATTGACCGAGGTGACGGAGCAATCCGCCTTGGCGAACAGGCATGTTTCGCCGTGATCGCTGCTGAACTGGAGGAATTCGTCAATACCCGCCTTGGCCGGCACCAATAGATCGAGGAAGTGGTAATAAGAGGGCATCTGGCCGCAACCCATATAACCCCAAGGATCTTCCTTGATGGTGGTTGTCACCGAGGGATCGACACCCACGCCGGTGCTCTCGCCGAACATGAGCGTCTGGCTGGTGCCGTCGCGGATGTCGCGATTGGTCGTCTTCGAACGGCTGTAGAAAACGCCCCGGAGCGAGTCGATGGGCACTAAAACCTGTGCAACGGTGATTGTTTGGCCAGTTTTTCCCAAAAGACCGGCAACGCCCAGGTAGCTGGTGCGTCCAAGGTCTTTGTTGGGAGTGGACAGCTTCCATGTCCAGACGGTACCCATGTCAATGGTGATGCAAATATTGACGTCGGAGCCGCGACGTTGGGGAGAACTGGGGCACGTCAGCACGGCCAACTGGTTAAAGGCTTCCTTCCACGCGGTACCCACCGGAGGCGAGGTCGAATTGTGTAGTGGGTTGGCCCATGATACGCCCGGCTTGTCGACGTCGACCAGGCTGACGTATTGACCCGAGTAGTTACCAAGAGCCGTGTTATTCTGACCGGTCGCCGTGTTGCCAGAAGCCGAATTGGCGATACGCTCGTAGGATTCCCTCATTTCGAGATAGGGCAAAATGAAGGTGAAGACGCTCGATAATTGGTATTCAACATCGCCCGGCTGGCCCGTCGGGTTCGCAAGTACCCCCGGCGGAAATCGGCGGAAGGCGCTTTCGAAGTTCTGAGCGCCCAACGCGATGTTTTTAAGGTTGTTGGTGCATTGCGCTCGCCGGGCGGCTTCGCGGGCCGCTTGGACCGCCGGCAACAACAGGGCGATGAGAACCCCGATGATCGCAATCACCACCAACAGTTCAACCAACGTGAAGCCCGCTTTCCGACACGATCTTTTCACGGCGTTCTCCTCTTCGAATAAGAAGGAAATAAAGCCTACGTGGAAAGGCGCCCCTTCCAGGGAGCCTGCGCTCTCCTTATTGTTGCAACTTGGCTAGGATTGTGTCAAGCGTTTTGCGGGCAAGAACGAGCCCAGCACCCGCTGGAACAGCCCCAGGGCATAGGCAATGGCCATGCCGTAGTTGGTCACCGGCACGCCCGCCTCGCGGCATCGCAACAGCCGCGAAAGCATTTCCCGGCGGTTGAACATGCACGCCCCGCAGTGGATCACCAGCCGGTAGTCGGCCAGATCGTCAGGGAAGCCAATCCCCCCAATTGTGGTAAAATATAGCTCGCCTCCGACGTGCTGCCGCAGCCAACGGGGAATCTTTTCGCGGCCGATGTCGCCCTGGATGGGGTGATGGGTGCAGGCTTCGGCCACCAGCACCCGATCGCCCGGGCGGAGCCGCTCGATGGCCCGGGCGCCTTCGACCAGTTGGCCAAAATCGCCCTTCCGCCGCGCGAAGAGGATCGAGAACGACGTGAGCGGCACGTCCGGCGGCGTGTCGGCGGCCACCTCGGCCAGGGCCTGCGAGTCGGTCACCACCAGGGCCGGCGGCCGAGTCAAACGGGCCAGCGCCGCGCGGAGTTCGCGGGCCTGGACGACCATCGACATCGACCCCGCGTCAAGCAGATCGCGGATGCTTTGCACCTGCGGCAGGATGATCCGCCCCTTGGGCGCCTCGAAGTCGATCGGCACGACCAGCACGGCCAACTCGCCCGGCGGAACCAGGTCGGAAAGAATGGGCGGCGGGTTAAGAAATTCGTCAGGCACGGCGCGGATGAGTGCCTCTCGCAATTCCAACATGCCCTCGCCGCGCGAAGCAACCGTTTTGATCCAAGGCGTGCCGCGGCGGTCGAGCCCGGCGAGCAAGGCCGCGTCGGGCTCGGTCAGATCGGACTTGTTCAACGCGACGATCGTGGGAATCTTGCGTCCGGCGAATTCGGCTACGAGCGACTCCTCGAACGGCCCCCAGACGCCCGACTCGGCCACCAGCACGGCGACGTCCGTGCGGTCGAACACGGCCCGGGCCTTCGCCACGCGCCGTCCGCCCAGCGCGCCGGCGTCATCAATTCCCGCCGTGTCCAAAAACAGCACCGGCCCAATCGGGAGCATCTCCATCGGTTTCTCGACCGTATCGGTCGTGGTGCCGGCCACGGGCGAAACAATGGCGACGTCCTGTCGCGTCAAAGCATTGAGCAACGACGACTTGCCCGCGTTGCGCCGGCCAAACAGGCCGATGTGGAGACGAAAACCTTTGGGGGTGGATTGTGGCATGGGGAGGCTTTTTTTCAACCACGAAAGACACGAAATACACGAAAAACGAGAGGAATTGGAGGTTTATTCAGAGAAGAATCGGGATGGATGGATCACGAAGATCTAATGCAATTTACCTCCATGGGTCACAATCGCTTTGGAGCTTCCATTTTTAACCTTTCGTGTATTTCGTGTCTTTCGTGGTTCCCGTCGGCGGATCATCGGACGATGCGTTCGTATTGGAGTTGGGGGTAGTGGCCGAAGTTGACGAGCAAGCCGAGTTTCAAGCCGGTTGCTTTCAGATAGTTGTGCAACTGGGCGCGATGGACGTCAGTCAATTCGGCAACCGCCTTGATTTCCACGATGATGATGCCCATGCAGACGAAGTCGGGAATATACGTCTGGATGAGTTTTTCGCCTTTGTAATTTAGGGCAAGAGGAATCTGCGATTGGAAGAGGATGTCTCGTAGCCGAAACTCGATCGTGAGACACTCGTGATACACCGGTTCGAGAAAACCAGGGCCCTTCTCTTTGTACACCTCAAAGCACGCGCCCATGATGGCGTAGCTTTCGTCTTTGAAAATAATGCTCATCGGCTGACCCTTTTTCTAACCACGAAAGACACAAAAAACACGAAAGAAGAAACTCATATTATCCATCGGCATGGCAATCTGTTATCACCTGGAGAAGCCGATGCGCAATTCATTTGTCCAACAACGACAATTCCCCCTCTTCCTTCCTTTTCTCCTCCTTTTTTCGTGTATTTCGTGTATTTCGTGGTTCCCTGTCCTTTGTGGTGGAATCAGAAGTAAAGATCACGTTGCCCCGTGGTTTGGATGCGGGTGAGCCGGTCGAGCAGGTCGCGTTTGCGTGGGCCGTCGGGGAATCGGGCGGCCGTCTGTTCGATCGTCCGCAGGCCCGCGGCGCGCGTCGCCGGCGAGGCGTAGTCGATCAGGTATTCGGCCAGCGTCGCCAGCGCGTTGGGCGTGCAGAGATTTTGAATAAAACCCGGCACGGCGAATTCCATGAAGTGCTCGCCCGTGCGGCCCAGGCGGTAACAGGCCGTGCAAAAGCTCGGCAGATAGCCGTCGGCAAGCAGTTGGGCGACCACTTCGTCCAACGGCCGCAGATCGCCCAACTCGAACTGTTCCCGTTCGAGATGCTGTACGGCGTCGGGCTCGGTGTAGCCGCCCAGCTCGATCCGGCTGCCCGCGTCGATCTGCGAGACGCCCAGCCGCAGCACTTCGCGGCGGACGGCGGCCGGTTCGCGGGCCGTGAGGATCAGGCCCGTGTAGGGCACGGCCAGCCGCAGAACGGCCACCAGCCGCTTGAAGTCGGCGTCGCTCACCGGGCACGGCGGGTCGAACTGAACGCCGAACGCCCGGCGTACCCGCGGAAAGCTGATCGTGTGGGGCCCGACGCCGTAGTGGTCACGCAGATGATTGGCATGGGCCACCAGTCCAAGCGTCTCGAATCGCCAGTCGTACAACCCGAACAACGCGCCGATGCCCACGTCGTCGCAGCCGGCCTCGATGGCCCGGGCCGGCCCGTCGAGCCGCCAGTGATAGTCGCTCTTCCGCGTGCCGGCCGGATGGACCTTGGCATAGGTGTCGTGGTGATACGTTTCCTGAAAAATCTGGTAGGTGCCGATGCCGGCCGCCTTGACCTCGGCGAACCCGGCGCGGTCGAAGGGAGCCGCGTTGAGATTCACCCGGCGAATCGCCCCGCGGCCCGATCGGACCTCGTAAACCCGGCGGACGCAATCGGCGATGAACGGGGCGTCGTAGCGCGGGTGCTCGCCGAAGACAAGGATGCACCGTTTATGGCCTTGGTTTTCGACCGCCTCGACCTGTTCGACGAGCGTGTCCGCGTCGAGTGTCCGCCGCACGACCTCGCAATTCGAGCGGCGAAAAGCACAGTAAAGGCAGTCATTCGTGCAATCGCTGCCGACGTACAGCGGCGCGAACAGGACGATGCGATTGCCGTAAACCTCGCGTTTCAGATGGCCGGCCGCGTCGAGAATGGCCTCTCGCTCGGGCCCCTCGGCGCACAAGAGAACGGCCGTTTCCTCGATCGAAAGCGGCGCCTTTGCCATGCTCTTGGCCAGCACGGCGCGGACTTCCGCCGCGTCGGGCCGCCGAGCCAAGAGCGTCTCCATGCGGGCTTCGTCGATGAAGTCCCGGGCGCCGGCACTGAGTTTGCCTAGGGATGTTTGCATAGGGAATGATTGTAGAACGTAACACGGGTCTCGGACAGTGCCTAAATGGTGGGTGAAGGTCGGATAGTCCACGCGTAGGGTGGGGCGGGAACCGACGTTGGACGATGCCCCTACGTATTGGCATGTTCGGTTCCCGCCCCACCATGTCGGTTCGGACGGCATGGTGGGGCGAGAACGGCGCACAACATTGACTGGTCTTGAACGATCCAATCAACGGCAGCGGTTCTTGGTCGTTCAACGCTCGCCCCACCCTACATTCTGCGGGAATCGCCTCGGCCGCGGCCGACGCGGCGGCCGAGGGATTCAATTTGCGCACGGAGCCGCGCCGCGCAAACTTCCGGCGAGTCCTGGGGCGCGCCGCGGCCGGGATAAATTTCGTAAAGACGTCGATAGGCCGGGGGCGTCAGGTCGGGCATGATGACATTGGCTCCTCGCATCAGGGCCAGTCCCCGCCCCTCCTCGCCGACGGCCACCGCCAAGGCCGTCGTGGCTGGAATGTTCGCCCCAGGACATGCCAGCCTCGCAAGAGCCACAACTTTGTGCGTCATCAGATCGGTGGCGGGAACTTGCCGACCGTCGGCCAACGACGGCCCCCATTCCGGCCGGGCAAGCGGCGTGTCAGGATGCGGCAGGTAGGGACCGACGCCGATCATGTCGAGATCCAGATCGCGAAATAATTCAACGTCTCGGGCCAAGTCATCATAGGTCTGGCCCGGAATGCCGATCATCACGCCGCTGCCCACCTCGTAACCCAATCCACGGAGTAAACGAAGCAGGGCAATCCGATCGGGCGAACCGCCTTCGCGCAACGGATGAATGCGTTCATAGAGACAACGATTGGACGTCTCGAACTTCAGCAGATAGCGATCCGCGCCGGCCGTGCGCCACGCGGCCAGTTCGTCCGGTCTCCGCTCGCCCAGACTGAGCGTGACGGCCAGCGGTGTTTCGCGTTTGACGCGACGGATCAGGTCCGCCATCCACGAGCCGGTAATGCTCGGATCCTCGCCGCTTTGAAGAACCAGGGCGCCATAGCCCAGCGCGGCGGCCTGTCGCGCGCAATCCAGAATCTCGCGCTCGGTCATGCGATACCGATCGAGACTTTGCCGCTCCGCGCGAAGCCCGCAGTACGTACATAAGCGAGCGCAATGGTTCGAGATCTCGACCAGCCCGCGAAGATGGACCTCGTCGCCGACGGACACCCGGCGGATCTCGTCGGCCTCGCGCCACAATCGGTCGAGCCGCGCGGGATCGTTTTCGCGGAGCCAGGCGAGGATTTCAACGTGAGTCATGAGCAAGGACGAGCAGCCTGTTGAAAAAGGGGGACTGGCTCCGAACTGACCGTGCGAACACCGCGAAAAACGATTGCCGTGAGGTGCCTGTCCCCCTTTTTCAACAGGCTGCTCGGGAACGAAGCGGGGAATTCTCTTTGCCGGGCAGGCAATCGGATCAATATAACGCAAGCATGCCGGATCACATAAGTGCTTACACGGCATGGAGATGGAACTGGTTTAAGGAGCAAGGCAAGTGATTTTTCGTTTTTGGGGAAAAATTTTTTCAGTTGCGGCTTGACGCGGGCGGCCCCGCTGTGATAATGAGACTCAATCTCAACTACCGCTCCCGCCGGTTGCGCCCCGGGCCGGAAGCGGGCCGCCTTACCCTCGCCTGCCATGCGCTGTCGCTTTCCTGACGCTCGGACCGCGGTCCGAGCGCGCGGCGATTCCCCGCCCAACGTGTCGGAAACCCGATTTTTTCACGAACTTTCCGCGCCGGTCGACATCGGCCCTCGCGCGAGCGGCGCAAGCCGTGACGACGCCCTTGGTTGGGACGTCACGGGCGCGCTTGCGCCGCCGCGAGGGTTTTCGCTGGTCGAATTGCTTGTGGTGATCGTCATTATCGGCGTTCTCATCGCTTTGCTCCTGCCCGCCGTCCAGGCGGCCCGCGAGGCGGCTCGCCGCATGTCTTGCGCGAACAACCTCAAGCAAATCGCCCTAGCCACCCACCTTTACCACGAGACGAATCGCTGCTTGCCGCCTGCAAGCGTGAGTGGTGGGCTGTTCAGCGGAAGCACTTTCTTGATCTTGTTGCCACATCTTGAACAGGCGTCGTCCTACGTCCAATACCACCCCGACAAGGGAATTACGGCCTCGGAGAACCAGGGCGTCATCAGTACAAAGATTCCGATCTTACTCTGCCCTTCGATGGCCCTGCCGCGAACCGTGCCCGACACGGCCCACGACGAGGTTGGAGCGCCAGGGAGCTATGCCGTTTCAACAGGAAGCGGCTCGCCGTGGTCGCCCCACGAAGGCGCGATTGTCAAGCTGGGCCAGTCGAAGCAGGCGATCCGTATTGACGACATCCGCGACGGCGCCTCGCAAACCCTCATGTATGGCGAGTTCGACTACGGAATACTGGACCTGAACTGGCCGGATGGGAGTTTTCAGGGAGGTTTCCCGCAATGGGCAATCGGCTATCCGGGCTTCACCTGGGGAGCGACATGGGGGCCTTTCAACCACGATCGCATCGTCGATCCAAATTGTCCCCAGGCAACCTGGACCGCCTTCCGTAGCGATCATCCAGACGGCGTGAACTTCGCGCTGGTCGATGGCTCGGCTTGTTTCATTACCGACGAGACTGACGAGGGCGTGCTGGACGCCTTGGCGACCCGTGCGGGAGAAGAAGTAGTGAATGTCCCGTAGTTTTCCACTGCCGCCAAGGGGGCGACCTCGGGCGCGCGGTGCTGGTAATGGTTTTTTGCGTTCTCTTTTTCACCAAAGGAGTATCTGTCATGTGTAAAGTGCTTCAGTCAACATGGATCGTGTTCTGCGCGGTCCTGTGTACCGCCACGGCTTCACGCGATGCCGTTGCGGAAGTCACGTTGTTCGTCAATCCCACGAGATGGAGCGTCGGCGATGCAAACTCCACCTATCAGGAGTGGGATGTCTTTCTGGCCACGTCCAACAATGCGCCGGACGTTGGCCATTTTCCGGCTTCACTCGCGCCGACGTTTTCCGCGTCACCGGCGATTGTGACCACGACCAAGAGCCTCTACTGGTATGGCGGTGACTACGATTGGCGGGCCGACATCCAAAACTATGGCGGTGTCGGCCTGGGCACGGATGTCATCGTTCAGATCGCCTCGACACTCAACAACGATGGCACGGGCGTTCTTCCCAACAGCCTGGCCATCGTCCACCCGGACGGCAGCCCGATCCTCGGCGGCGACTGCACTAGCGCGCTGCGCGATACGGTGTTGTTCGAGGGAGACATCTGGGTCGTGTCGCAGGGGAGTTGGGTCACGGTCCAAGAGCGGCTGTGGGAGTTTTTCCTGCCCGACTACACGGAAGATTTCCGTGTCACGGGCACGAGTTCCATCCATGCGAGTCTCATGCGGGCGCGCGTGGATTCGATGATCTCGCCAGTGCCGGAACCGGGCGCTGCGGCCTTGGCCGGCAGCGGACTGATCGGTCTGGGAGCGTGCCGGATCGTCCGCCGATGGAGACGCCGCAAGAACCACAGCGCGTGACTGCCTCCGGATTGTTGTTTCGGCACGGTCCGCGCAAGTAGCGGGCCGTGCCGGATTTGTTGTTGCCCCAAAACCAAGGAAATCATCATGGATCAACGTAGTTCAGCGACTCGGATCGTACTGACGCTAGGCTCTCTCGCGGCGATGCTGACGGCGGGGCTGATTGCCGGTTGCGACAGGGTGGGTTCGGCAACGCCGACATCCGCAAGGCAATCCGCGTCCCGAGAACACAATGCGTCGGGAGAAAAGCCCGGACAACCCGCGCGATGTCCTTGTGCGGCGTCAAGAACCTCGGAGGCCTCTCATGGCTCCGCCCAGCCGGATGGCTCCAGGCCGCTTTGCGGCAATGGCTCGAAGGTCGGTGTGCTCCTGGTCAGTCACGGATCGCACTCGGAAGGCTGGCGCAAGACGGTGTTGGACATCGAGCAGTCCGTGCGGAACGACATTCTCCGCGGCGGGCGCGTCGCCGAGGTCCGTTCGGCCTTCATGGAATACACGGAACCGTCGATCGCCACGCAACTCAAGGCGTTCGATCGAGAAGGGTTCGCGGACGTCATCCTTGTGCCGCTACTCCTGACGGTCAGTTCGCACTCTTTCGACGACATCCCCACGATCATCGGCCAGAAACAGGATCATCTGACCGCCAATACGCTACCCTTGCAGGGAATCGAAATCTACGAACCAAAAGCGCGGGTGTGCATTGCTCCCTTGTTGGATTTTCCTGCCGTGCTTGGAAAGAACGTGGTGCGGCGAGTCCGGCAAATGAGCAAAGCCCCGGCCAACGAGGGCGTGGTCCTGGTTGCCTACGGAGACAAGCAGTACGAGGAGGAATGGAATCGACTTTTGGAAAAAGTCGGCAACGAACTCAGGAGCGAAACGGGCGTGGATTGCATCCGGCACTCGTGGTGCGGCCATATTGTTCAGTACAAGAGCGAACCAACGGCCGCGGCAATCCGGGATGTGCTGGACAGCAAGCAGCGCGCGATTGTCGTGCCGGTCCTGGTCGCCGTGGACGAGGCGTTTCAGGGCAAGATCATCGGCGGGGCCATCAAGGACGTAGGCGAGGACCAGCGCATTGTCTATCGACACGACGCCATCTTGCCCGACGAGAACATCAACCGCTGGGTCGTCGATATCTCCCTCGAACTGGCCTCCACGCTGAAGGACGAACATGCGTCTGCACGGACTAAATAACGCCATCCATCGTGATCTCGGCTATCTATTGGTCGGCGCCACGATCCTCTACGCGATTTCCGGCATCGCGTTGAATCACGCGGACGACTGGGATCCCAATTTCGTCATCAAGCGGCAAAACGTCCAAACGCCCGTGCCGAAGGACGTTGCCGCCGTGACGCGACAATGGGTGCTCGGCGTCATCGAGCCGTTGGGCGAAGGGGACTGTTATCGAAGCCACGATTTTCCCACTCCCGAGAAGGTCAAAATCTATCTCGACGAAGGCTCCGTCTTCGTCGATCTCAAGACAGGCAAGGGCATCTTTGAATCCGTGAGAAGACGCCCTTTGTTCTATCAGATGAATTCCCTGCACATCAGCCCGAAGCGGGCATGGCTTGCGTTCTCGGATTTCTTCGCCGTGGGGCTCGTGATCGTCTCCGTGACGGGACTGTTCGTACTTCGAGGTCGCAAGGGAATCACCGGTCGCGGCGCGATTTTCGCCGGCGTGGGGAGCCTCATTTCCCTTGTCTTCTTGCTTTCCGTGAAATGACGGATCGGGGCTCGGTTTTTCTATTCTCGCATGAGTTCCAAAGTGGCCCAGAGGCTCGGATCCTCGCGATAGGCCGTTTCGCCGCCGGCCGCCAGGGTGTGTTCGCCTAATTCTCGGTCGAACACCGCGTAGGTGAAACCAAGCCGCGGGTGCTCGTCGGGATCGAAACCGGTCAGGGCGTCAGCCGAAATGCAAATGTGCAAAATATAGCCGCCGGCTCGCTTCTGGCTGAGCACCTTCAGTTGGCTCTCGTGGATCGGGGCATGTAGTTCCTTGGCACGCGAGATCGGAAGCGTCCCGGCAACCGGTTGGCTCTGGTCGCGTCCGCCTCCGCCGGGCAGGAAAAACAACCGGTGGCAGAATCGGCCCGCGCGATGCACGGTCTTCACGTCGCGCGTGTCGAGCCAAATCTGCACGCCGTCGCTTTCGTCGGGCATCTTGGCACGGCACCAAAGGTCTTGCCGCTTGCCGTGAATCTCGAAACGCAGGGCAAGGCCCGAGGCGTTCCACCCCACGCGAACCTCCGGCACGGCGCCGGGCTGCTCGAGTTCGGCGAAGTTGGGCAGCGCGCACTCGGGCCCAAGCGACGTCCCCTTCGCCGTCCAAATCGACGCGCCGTGGCGACAAGGAATCGAGAAACGGAACAGAGAACGCGGGGGAAGAAGGGGAGAGGACATGGGAGGAAGAGGGATTAGGGATTAGGGAGCGAGGATTGGCAAAACAACGGTTAGCCGTCGAGCCTGTTCGACGCACTGAGGTAACACATCCGAACATAACGCCGTGCAGGCACGGCGGCTAACATTTCTCCCAATATTTTCGTGTATTTCGCGTCTTTCGTGGTTTTCTTCTTCGTGGCTAACTCTCCGCGGTTTCACGGCACGCGGCCAAATGTTCGGCGAGGAACCCAGCCAGGTCGCCCCGCGTCAGGTCGGCCTTGTTGCGGAAATGGAGACCGACCATGTCGGGATGACCCTCATGGGCAACGACCGTGGGCTGATGACCCAGCCCTAGCACGCGGCCCAACGCGAAACGTCCGCGAGGACCGTTAAGCCACAAATACACGGCGTCGGGTTTTTTGGTTTGGATGCTCGCCCAGGGCGTCTCCAGCCCGGGCACGGTGCGATGGACCACCTGCTTCTGCTGCCAGACGAATTCACCGTCGGGCGCGGCGCGTTCGAGCAGGTCGCACAGCCGTTCGAGCACGGCGGTGTCCCACGCGATCTCGCCGGCGCTGAACCCCTTGCGCAGAAAATGCCATTTGCGGCCCAGGGCTTTCCACGGCATGAGATCCTCGGCCTTGGTGATGACCCGCTCGGTGAAACGGCCGAATCCTTGGATCGCGGCGTCCACGAATTGCCAAAATTCTTTGCGGTCGATTTCGTCGTAAGAGTGGACTCGCAGTTCAACTTCCTGCCACGGGCCGTGGAGGTTGCGGCACTTCGCGCGAGGCTCGCGGCCGTAGAGCGGCAAGTCGGACATCTCGTTCAACGGTTTCAGGTCGAGCTGCTCGACCAGCTTCTGCCGGTCGAACGTGCCGCGGCCCGTGCGAAATTTCATTTTCAGCAGCCACTCTTCGCCGGTGATCGCGTGGAAGAACCAGCCGGCCGATTTTTTGGCGGCGCGGATTTCGACAACGCTTCGGTTGGACCAATCGGTCGGGCTGAACCGGTCGGAAGCCTCGATCCGGTCGACCACCTCGGCCAGTATCCGCCCGTCCCAGCGGCACGGACCGCCGCTCCGCGAGACGCGATCCACGGTGTGCCAGCGTCGCCCATCGGCCTGCCACGGCATTTTCACCTCGCGGCCCACGTCGGACAGTTCAAGATCATCGGGCCGTCGCTCGTCGTCCTTCGTGAAGTCGTGCAGCGCTCGCGGTTGGTGCGGACCGGCGGCCAGCACGGGCGCGAGCGCCTCGCCCGTGTGCGAGCGGTGAAGCCCCGCTTGGGCCTTCTTGCCGGCTCGCTGAAACCGCTCGGCCGCGGCAACAATCATCTCGGGCGTACCGGCGGCAACCAGGTGGCCGCCCGCGTCGCCCGCCTCCGGCCCGAGGTCGATCACCCAGTCGGCCGTCTTGACCACGTCGAGGTTGTGCTCGATCACCAGCACCGTGTTGCCGAGATCCACCAGACGATTGAGCACGTCGAGCAGCTTGGCCAGATCGTCGAAGTGCAGACCCGTGGTCGGTTCGTCGAGCAGATAGAGCGTCTGGCCCGTGTCGGGCCGCGACAACTCGGCGGCCAGCTTCACTCGCTGGGCCTCGCCGCCGGAGAGCGTCGGGGCGGGCTGGCCGAGCGTCAGATAGTCGAGCCCCACGTCGCAAAGCGTTTGGAGAATTCGCCGGATTTTTGGGATGTTGGCAAAGAGCCCGACAGCCTCGCCGCAAGACATGTCCAACACGTCGGCGATCGAGCGGCCATGATAAGTCACGGCCAGCGTCTCGGGATTGTACCGCCGCCCGCGGCACGTGTCGCACTCGACCCACACGTCGGGCAGGAAGTGCATTTCAATCTTACGCTGGCCGTTGCCTTCGCAAGCGTCGCAGCGTCCGCCGGGGACGTTGAAGCTGAACCGTCGGGCGGTGTAGCCCCGGAGCTTCGCCTCGGGCAGTTGGGCGAACAACTCGCGGATCTGATCGAACACGCCGGTGAACGTCGCCGGGTTCGACGTGGGCGTCTGGCCCAGCGGCTGCTGATCGACGCGGATCACCTTGTTGATTCGCTCAATGCCCGATAGCGCGTCGTGCGCCCCGGGCAAGCCTTTCGCGCGGTGCAACGTCCGGGCCAGCTCGGTATAAAGAATGTCCTCGACCAGCGAACTCTTGCCGCTGCCGCTCGTGCCGGTCACGACGGTGAACGTGCCCAGTGGAACGGCCACGTCGAGGTTCTTGAGATTATTGTGTCGCGCTCCGCGGATTTCGATCCACCCGCCGCCGGGAGGCTCGGGAAGCGGCGATGTGGTCTTGGCTCGGGCGGTCTTTGGCTTCGCGACGGCGTCGTTCATCCGCCGGTTCGTTGGTACCGGAATCGCCTTCTTGCCGGACAGATACGGCCCGGTGATCGACTCGCGGCGGCGCATGAGTTCCTTGGGCGTGCCGGCGGCGACCACGTGCCCGCCGTTGCGGCCCGCGCCGGGCCCGAAGTCGAGCAACCGATCCGCCGCGCCGATCACCTCGCGGTCGTGCTCGACCAACAACAGCGTATTGCCCAGATCGCGGAGTTTTTCAAGCGCGCCCAGC